>NZ_JAPJZK010000001.1:4342985-4643046 GCF_026309355.1 Spartinivicinus marinus | reverse complement strand
TATGTGAGTGATAAAAACCATCTAAGATATGTCCTCCACATGGATCCAATGCAGGCACACTACCGCCTCCTATATTATTTGGTCCTTTTACAACAGATGGCGGCAATCCATTCACAGGAAGGCCATGTAATGATAAGCCAACAATATCAATGGCTGACGCCATGGGTGTCACTTTATTTGCAAATTCAGGGTAAGCAGGAATTTTATACGTTAGTTGTAGATTAATGTCTTTTTCTGCTTCAATACAGTAGTCATACTGTTGATCTGGAGGCGGTGCCTGTTTGTCTAATCTCATGAAGTATTTACGTATATTTTCGTTTTCATCTACAATGTCATAACCATCTATTTCCATATTAATAAAAAACATTTTATCGAGCAGTCTAAGCCCCGGATTGGTTTTACCGTCATATATATAAATACCACCAATATCATCAAGTGTTTCTGGGCAATAAGGACCATCATTGATCGGCGTACTTTTTACTTTCAACTCAAAACATTGCGTTTTTCTTCCGTTGTTTAATGTGCAATCAACTAATGAAATGTTTTTTATAAAATTACTAATATTGTAATATACCGGGTCTAAAATGGGCAGGTGATTATATTCTTTATCAACGTGCATATTGTTGTATGCAACAGCTTGACTGCTACTTACTGACAAAGACGTGAGTATAAGCAAAATATTTTTTACCAACAAAACAACACTCCTTGTATTTCTTGTTATAAATTTTTATTGCTTTATTATAAGCATTCCCTTAAACAAGGCTTATTAACCAGTATCTTTTGGTAGACTCTGGCTCAAAGAATACAAAGTGCTATACATATTTACGAATATCTAAAGTTTTAAAAATTAGCAAATTAATTTACAATATTTACAATCAAGCTCACCTAGTTAACACTAACCAATCACCAAGCTTAGCTGTTTAAGTTACTTTTTATTAGGTGTTTACCCCTGTGACGAGTAGCACTTTTACAGCCAGCCGTGTTACAAGTCATTTATATAGAATGACTACACAGCATTCCTTGTGCCTTGCTGGACAAAAAACAGTCTCCGGCAGTGGTGGTTCAAATAGTGTTAACAGGCCCTAGTTACAATTTCTAACCCTTTTGTTGTATTAAAGTCACTATGCTTATAGCGTCTATCAATACCATCATAGTCTCTCAATTTAGTTCCTCCTATTGAAGGGGCACAATGTCACTCTGATGTAGTATTTTGGGAACCAGATTATTCTCAATTACATAACTGGCTGGCTATATGGCTTCCCATTTAATGTAATTATAATTTCTCTGATGTCTGTTTTAATACATATTTGACTTTTGCTCATCCAGTGTATCCCAATAATACCATCAATTAGTTCATCATCTAGATCTTCGACATTTTCTGAATATTTTACTATCTCCGGAAAAACAATCTTTTTTACATCATTCATATCTTCTGGATTATCGACAGCTATTAATACAACCTCCCGCTTAATAGCATCATAGTAAAGTTTGCTTAGATATGGAGATGCTCCACTCATTAGTTCAGTTGTAATATCCATGAACAACCCTCTAAATCACATAACTAGCAATGAACTTCTCTCTAGCTGGAAGAGGTGAGTTGGTTATTAGATACCTGGTTACTGCCATAGTTGCCCATCCTTTTCTATTAAGCAGTGGTAACAAGCACTAAGTTTATTGTCAACATTGTACCACTCATGTTGACCACCTGCTGCTTCGCAGTTTTGTCCCTTATCAACTATACCAGTTTCAAGTATGAACCAGGGAAGTTTGCTTCGAAGAAACGTCCTAATTCTAAATGGGCCTCCCCAATACTTCGGCACTAAAACTACTCCTAACAATTAGCTACTAATAAATATCACTCTGACATACTTACTGATGCTGTATTTTGACTGAAACAGTCTTAAAGCACAAACCACAAGTCCCTCAAGACTGCTCAGAGCTCTATTCTCAATCCACTTCTCCTGTAGCCTTCTCAAAACCTGTCGATAAACCTGTCCAGTGGCAATTATCAGGAAATATAGGACAGATTAGCTGTAGATTGGTAGACAGAAACAATACAGACACCTATATATAAAACACTACTTAACTAGGTGCTTTCACTCTTCATCGAAAAAGCCCCTTTTTAAGAATATTGAGTATGCTTCACATGCAGCTGTTACCAAAGTAGACCACTCTGCACACTCCTTAAGCTCTTCTATCTTCCAGGTACTGGGTACTTTTTGGTAGCTGCTTTCTAGAAGATTATGAAAGAGCTTAATAGCATTTATTTCATCAGAACTAAATACAGGCTCATCATAAAAAGCTAAGCGGTCTTCATCCATGTAGTCATACCAGCACTCGATGATCTCATCAGTCCCAACTACACTAACAGTTTCTTCATCTACAAATGCATCTAGAGACTCTATAAGTCGGTTTCTTAGCCTTTGCTTTAAAAGAGTATCGGAAATACCCATATATTTACCTAATCTGATATTTATGTGGAAGTTAGCTAGATAACAGATGAAATGCCATATAAAGGGTCATCTTTCAGCCATGGCTCACTATTGACTTCATCAATTTTTCCATCAGCCAGCTAGGTCATTTTTTCATTAATATATGCAGCCGTACGTTTATTATACTTTCTTTGCTGAAAAGAATTTACCAAACCTAGTACTTTAGTTGATAGCTTCCCGAATAGTGAACGTACTCCATTTGCATACACAGTCGTAGTAATCCTAGTTCCACTCTCACACTCAACAAATGAGACCACACAGGTCAATGTTTCCCATGGTATAAATGAACATCCTTCATTTATTTTACCTTCTTCATTCTTGGTTTCATATGAATAATTAAGTATATACAGATAAGGCTTTTTTATTTTTTCTAATTTCAGCAAACATCTAACCGAAATATCGCCATAATTAGTAACTACACTGTAAATTTTGCCAATATCTTCAACCCCTAATTCATTTGTTGTTACATATGCCTTATCAAAAAGCCCAACCTTGGTATGAAGGGATAAAATATCTAGAGCTGAATCAAAAGTTAAACTAATTGGCTTATTTACAATATAGCTTGTTTCAAAATATTTCATATTAAAATTTAATTTAAACTGACCCTATTTATTAATTGGCTTTTCGCATATTAAATAGTAACTAACTCTTTTATTTTCACCAAATATTTTTAATATCTCTTACATATATAGATTCAGGCTCATCCTCATCGACATATAGCATACCATTATCTTGTAGGATACCTTGCGATATAAGAGTATTTATTAGCTCTTCAGTTTTATCAATATATTCCCATACAGAATCCCTACTACCAATATTAAATGGCCAGTCACTATATGTGTCTGAAACAAACTGGATTTGGTCCCCTTGATTACTTAGAAGATACCAAGTGACTATTGCAGATTGCACTGAGTTGCCTGCCAGCTCTCTTTTTTTGCTACCATTTAAATGGTTAAAAGAGATCATTTCTCTTTTGGTTTCATTGACTAGAATGTACTCTACGCCCATGGGCCTTTCTTAAACATAGCTATTTATGATGTATTTCTTGGCAATGTATTTTGAACGAAATGACCTTATAGGTCTACTCCTTATGGCGTGTATAAAATTCAACCACAAGATTCCCAAGACCATCAATGTAATCACTTACCAACAAACTGCCACTACCCTCAATTTAAAAGTCTCCAATAACACCACCTTGTGGTAGTTACCGCGCCCTAGGTAAATATGTGTTAGTATGAAAATGTTTCACAACATAGATCTGCCTGAAGAGGTACTTTTCTTCCAAATAAAAGCGTTTTTTTAAGCTTAAAATAGTAAAATAACTCCTTGCTATTTTATACGCTAAATTACCTTTCTAAGGAGCTATTTATGGCTGATAAATACGACTCTAATAATATTGTCGTTTTAAAAGGTTTAGATGCGGTTAGAAAACGACCTGGTATGTATGTAGGTGACCTAGACGACGGTACTGGTCTCATCCATATGCTAATGGAGGTAGTGAGTAACAGTGTTGACCAGTTCTTAGCTGATAAGGCTTCTGTTATCTCAGTGCTACTACATGAAAACGGTGATATGGAAGTCATTGATGATGGTGAAGGTATACCAATTCATGAGCTTCATGGTAAGTCAGCCTTAGAAGTCATCATGACCACCCTTCACACTGGTGCAACTTGGGATAACCATAGACCCCATACTCATGTTGGAACCACAATAGGTATTGGTTTAGCCCCTATAAACGCTCTGTGTGATTACTTTGAGGTAGACAGCTTCAAGGATGGAACTCATTGGTATATGAGATTTGATAACGCTGAAGCTGGAAAACTAGAAAATAAGGGAGCAACTGACAAAACTGGTACTAGAATGCTATTTCATCCTAGTAAAAAATACTTTACCCATCCAGAGCTTGATGAAAAACTCATTTCATCACGGCTCAAGGAGTTATCTTTTCTCTGCGCAGGATTAAAGTTTCAGTTTCAAAGTAAACAGCATTCAAAGCTAGAAGAATATTACTGTCCAAATGGGATCATAGGCTACCTAGAAAAGGTTATGCCATCTAACGATAGCTCTTTACTTCCTATTTTACATTTTGAGGCTATTGAACAAAATACGAAAATTGAATTAGCATTATGTTGGTCCAGTGGACTAGGCTATCAACATAGTTTTGCTAACCATTTATGTACCAAAGATGGAGGTGTTCATGTGGATGCCGTTATTCTGGGATTGATTAAAGCTGCTTCCATAAAATCCTCTTCACAGGTTGAAATCGAGACCTGGACTAAGCGTCTTTCTAAAGGGCTTTACCTAATTGTTCATGTAAACATAGCAGATCCTAAGTTTGCGTCACCTACTAAAGATCGGTTAATTAATGAAGAAGTCTTTAGTGCGGTTATTGAAGCAACATATCAACAGGCTAAAGAGTATTTTTCCAAGAATTGGGAGTTTTTCTTCTCTTTGGAGTTTCATGAACACCATATAATTCCTTAATTACAAGTAAGTGTGGCAAGCAAGTAATTAGCACATAAATCAGAAGTAATAACAAAGGACTCTTTGCACTAATGGCAGCATAAATGTACAACAAGACTAGTAATAGCAGGGCATATTTATTGCGTTTAGTAATAAGTTTAAAAAAAACCGCAAATATTAGCCCAATAGCAAGCAGCCATACTTTATTTGTAGTACTGTGTACAAAACTACTCATTATATCAATGCTGAATGGCGCTGTAATCGCGAAAATCACACTCAGGCCAAACAGGATATAATTAATACCATCTGATATATGGAAACATATTTGTGTGAACTTCGATCGCATCATTTACACTTAGTTATTAATGAACGTCAGCCTAACAGTGGTGTGAACTGGTAACTATCAGCTAAGCATAGTAGTAATTTTTCTTAAACTCTGCCCACTCCTTAAGAGCTTCTTCTCTAACAAGATCACCTAAGCCTGATAATGTAGCTCTTAACTGTCTTAAATTGAAGGTAGGCCACCATATTAAAGACATTTGAAAGATAACCTCGCTTGTCTCTCTTTGAGTGACACCGACCTTTAAAGCATTTTTAATGTTAATTCTCAACTGTGGTAATGTTTGAGCTCCTTGCGCCGTTAATACAGCAATTGTCGCAATAAATCGCGTTTTAATGTCTAAACCTGGTCTTGAAACTAACTAATAGTTTCTACTTTATGTTTCATCCACTTCCCGCTGAATACTCTGACTCCAAGCTGACTTAAAAGCTTCGTCACTACTAAACAACCTGTAAAGATCCATTTCCTCTTTTCGGCGTTTTAACATAATATCCTGAAGTATTCTCTCAAATACCAGCTCTCTATTATACGGATCTGGGTTATTTTTATATTTAGCCTCAAAATCTGGATGTTTTTTAACACTGTCTGCGATATTAACAAATTTTACCTTTTGTTCCTCTGGGGTAGTACTCCAGCCTTGAAACCAACGCTCGTTAAAGTTTTTAATGATTTCATCTAATGAATTGGTTTCTTTTTCACTGACATAAGCACTATGAGGGTTAGCACTCTGCGGTTCTAGTTGCGACTCCGCTGCTTCCAATTCAATACTATGGTTCAATTTTTCACGCTGTAAACCATAAGAACTTAAGTCAACTGAGTTTAGCAACTCATCTAATAAATCATCGTCTGGGTTGTCTAGCTTCAGTTTAGGAATTAAAAACTTCAGAAACCAATATAGTTTCTCCCAATCGACTATTTCATACGGCATAATCGACGCCATTTGGCCGTATACTTTGACAAACTGCTTTGCTTTTACCTTAAAGTCCGCCTGTTCTATACTTTCCAGCTCAAGTTCAGTGTCAAACCTTGCAACGGCAATATCAATTACAGGACTTAATGTTTGAGCATCTTCATTATCAAAAAAACGTGTAATAAATTCCTCTACCTCATACCACTCATACACGCCTACCTCATCTAATGCGTCTTTCAGCTCATGCAGCACATTAACATCGGTCGCTTTAGATAAGGTGGTTGAAGTATAGAATGGATCAAACGCTTCCTTAATATCATCTACTGAGTTAAAAAAATCTAGAATAAATAAGTCTTCTGTCTTTTTACTTAATTTGGGCGCGGAACGGTTTAATCGAGATAGAGTCTGCACACATAATACATCAGCCAGTTTTTTGTCCACATACATGGCGCACAGTTTAGGCTGGTCAAAACCGGTTAAATATTTATTGGCTACGACAAGTAGCCGATAGTCGTCCGTATCAAACTTATCTTTGGTTTCTGTTTCTGCAAAACCATTGATACCTGATTCAGTATAGTCTATTCCATCCACTGTTTTAGATTCTGAAAAGGCAATAGCTGCCTTAAAAGGGTTACCTTGCTTTTCTAAAAGCCTGGTAATAGCCTTGTGATAACGAATGGCTGCTTCTATATTTTGCGTAACCACCATCCCCTTGGCTTTACCCTTAAGTTTTTTAGCATTCACCACATGTGGGATGAAATGCTCTAACATAACTTCAGCTTTGATATCAATCGTTTGCTGACTACGTTCAACATAGGCTCTCAATTTCTTTTGGGCCTTTTTACTTTCAAACTGAGGATTTTCAACTATCGATTTTTCAATTTCGTAATAGCTCTTATAAGTTGTGTAATTGACTAACACATCTAGAATGAAGCCTTCTTCAATAGCTTGTTTCATTGAGTAGAGGTGAAAAGGCTCATAACTTTCATCTTCCAGCGGCTCCCCAAACTTTTCCAACGTGCTTTTTTTGGGGGTAGCCGTAAATGCCAGGTAAGAAGCATTGCCTCGCATTTTACGCGAACGCATGGCTCGTAGTATTTTGTCTTGAGTGTCTTCTACTTCCTCTTGCTCTTGCCCCTTATTAGCTCCATTACTGCCTATGGCACGGTTCATATTATCGTGAGAAGAACCTGACTGGGAACTATGAGCCTCATCAATAATTACCGCAAATTGTTTATCACTTAAATCACTAATCCCATCCAGAATATGATGAAACTTTTGAATAGTGGTAATGATTATTTTTTTGCGCCCTTCTAAAGCTTTTTTCAGCTCTGATGATTTATGAGCATGGGCAATAATATTTTTTACTTCAGAAAATTCTTTAATATTATCTCTTAGCTGTTTATCCAGCAGACGCCTATCTGTAACAACAATAACAGAGTCAAACAGCGGTTGCTCCATTCCCTTGGCTCCAGCCACATGAGGATTGGCCGGATATGTTTCAATTAATTGGAAAGCTGCCCAAGTAATGGAGTTGGATTTTCCCGAACCGGCTGAGTGCTGAATTAAGTAGGTTTTTCCCACACCAAAGGTAGATGCATGATTAACCAGTTTGCGTACCACATCAAGCTGATGATAACGAGGGAAAAACAAAGTACGTTTATTAAGTGGGTCTTTACGGTTGCCATCTAAGCGCACAAAGTGCTGGATAATATTGGCTAAGCTTTCTTTAGTAAAAACTTCCTCCCAAAGGTAAGTGGTTTTATGACCGCTCGGGTTAGGTGGATTCCCCTGCCCCCAATTATATCCTTGGTTAAAGGGTAAAAAGAAAGTGCTTTTACCTGCTAATTTAGTGGTCATATAGACTTCATCAGTATCCACAGCCATGTGTACCAGACAACGCCCAAAGTTGAGCAAGGGTTGATTAATATCCCGATTTTCCCGATACTGCTTTTGCCCATGATAGCGGGCGGTTTGTCCTGTCCAGGCATTTTTCAACTCAAGGGTAATCAATGGAATCCCATTGATAAATAGCACCATATCAATTGATTGTAGTGGGTTTGCCTGCGAGTAATGCACTTGCCGGGTACAACTGAAAACATTAGCCGTAAATAGTTGTTTTGCTTTGTCACTACTGCTCGCTACTGGGGCAGGATAAAACAGCTTGAAGTGGGCATCATCAACATCGAAGCCTTTTTTAAGTAAATGCAATATACCGTGTTTTTTTACCAACCGGTCAAACCGTTCCAGTAGCTTACGCTGCCAATCATTGGCAAAATTAGTTGAAACCGCTCGTTTAAGTTTTTCTAATTTTTCAGCTTGAGTCGCTTCTAAAAACTGCCAGAAATAACGTTTATCAATGGCATATTGACTATCAAAATCTACCGACAGGCCTGTCTGAAAGCGCCGGTTATGCAGGTCAACAACAACGTCGCTTACCCCTTTTTTACGCTCCTCCAAACAGCTGCCAGTTAAATATTTTTCAATGGCAGCTTCTAATGCCTGTTCGCTGGTATTACTGACCATCACTCTCCCTTACTTAACTTAGTTTTCTTATTGTTCCTTGAGCACAACAAAATGCTCAATCAGGCGAATCATCAACGTTTTCTGATCAGGCTGACTCTCTGCCACAAGCAAAGCTAAAGCCACCAAGGTGTTATCATTTATGAGCTGCTCAACGGGCTTTGCTAGCAAGTGTTGATTGATACGCAAGTACCATAAAAATAGAAATGAGCCACTCCGTTTATTGCCATCAGCAAGCGAGTGATTCTTAATGACGAAGTAAAGTAAATGGGCAGCACGGCTAGCCACATTGGGGTAAAACAATTGATCACCAAAGCCTTGTTCAATTGTTGCAATGGCTGAGGCTAAGCCATCACCACGCAACTGACCAAACAACTCTGTGGCTTCTCCTTTAGCAATTAGCTCTTGTTTGAGTTGATTGATAGCGGTAAATGCTGCCTGGAAATCCAACGCTATCATTGCTGTTTGCTTAGTACACACTTCAGCTAAAGATTGCTCATCATAACCCTGTAATAGGCTCCAACTACGCGCATAATCATTGATTACGCTAAGTACAGCTTGACCTTCAGTACTCACCAACTGCTGGTTGGCCAATGTTTGAGAAAGCAGCTTAACAGCTTGTTCAAACTCAACCCCTCGTTCCTGCAAACGACGCTGATTGAGGGTATAGCCTTCAATCAGGTGGCTTTTAAGGGTCCGCGTTGCCCACTGGCGAAACTGCACGCCTCGCTGAGATTTAACCCGATAACCCACTGAGATGATCACATCCAATGAGTACAAAGCAACAGGCTTGTCAGAATGGGCAATATGCATTTTTTGCATATTGCTTTCACGTACCAACTCGCCTTCCTTGAATACATTGTTGATATGACGGGAAATCACCGATTGGTCACGTTTAAACAATTCAATCATTTGCGCCTGGGTAAGCCACACGGTTTCCTGGCTTAAAGGGACTTCCAGTTCCAGCTCACCATCCGCAGACAGGTATAACTCAGTTTGACTGACCATTCTTACTCCTTGGTCGTTTAAGTCGTTCTGTTACTTACTAACAAAAGTTTTAGCTCAATTAATTAATGGCCCTATTAAGCCTCACATAATTGGGCAACAGCCTGCTGCCCAATTACCGATAAACCTGTTAACTTATACCCAAAGCGTAGGGTTTTTAGGGGAGGCCGCCAAGTGATGAAGCCCCATGAGCCTATGTAATAATAGGTGATTGGGGTGAAGAACGACGGCAACAAACCCTAAAAGCGATTCGCGAAGGGTATATTTATGCCACTTTTATTTTGCCGGTTACCGCACTGTTAATTAAAGTGGTTTTGTATTCTTTTAGTTTTTGGATTTGCTTATTTTGAAGCTCTATTAGCACATCAATTTTATTTGACTTATCTCGAATAAAGCAAGTAATGGCTATCTGTTCTTTAATAGGAGGGCAAATTGTATACAGTTGTTTAAATTCATCCCAGTAAAGCCGTTTCCTAAAATCAGTAATACCCTTAGAAAATTTATCCATTTGATGAATAAACCCAGGGCTACGATACATATACTCAAAGTATGTCGAATCAATTTGGTTTGTTGGCTCTGCAATAATATACGCAGGGCTTACCATCCCCTCTACAGTAACAGCTCCAATCGCTCCTTGCCAAGCCCTCATCATATTGAAAACAATATCACCTCTACGCACAAAATTGTATTTGCTTTTATCTTCAATTTTAACTCTACCTCTAATATTGTTTTCTTCAGATAACTCCTCTGAAGATACCCCTGTGTGAATTGATACTGATAATAGTGGTAGACCTTCCTTACCTGATTCATTTCGCTCTTTAAAAAGAAATCTGTTTGTTCGAACTTCCCAATGCTCCGGTATCTTCCCTATCCAATCCACCCCCGAATCTTTCATCGGCACATTAGGATCTAGCCCTTGAGTCACTGCTTTTTGAATTATAATTTGCCTGCGTTCTTTTAATAAGGCAATTTGTTTTTCTTTGATCACAATTGCTTGATCGATTTGGGCTGTTTTACTTTTGAGAAAATCAATAATTTTTTTTAATTCAATCCTTGGAGGCACTGGCATTAAAAAGGCTCTCAGGTCATCTCTTTGAAGTTCTGTTTGTTTCGTAGCCCCTTCTGACATTTTAGAGTTAATAAAATCATAAAGAGTTGAGAAAACATAGTATGTAAAGCAAGTACTAAAACGCCCCTTTTCATCTCTTAATATAGTCACATGTGAGTCTGCAAATGCTTTTGAATCACTACTGTAAACAGCACACTTTCCAAGAACTCCTAGTCCAGTTGAAGCAATTAATAAATCACCTTTAAACAAATTTCCTCGAAAGCTAGAGGAGTCAACTCTTGAGTCATGAAATTTAGCTTTTTTAAAATTAAGCGAGTATGAACTAAGGCATGACTGATTAATAACAGTTATACCCTCTTCTGAATAGGAGGGTGCAGTACCCCTCTCTGTAAAATCAAACAAATATTTTATTTTTTTAAGCTCCCAATGTTCTGGCAGTTTTCCAATCCACTCAACCCCCGAATCCTTATACGCCTCATACTTAGGCATGGTCACCAGTGCATTCATAATACGGCTTCCCCTTCACCCTGAACTTCAGAAATATCCACACCTAAAATTTCCGCAATCAGTCCTTCTGCTTGTTGCTCCAGGGCAATAATATCTGCGGCCACTTCTTCCATAGAGCGTAGAGGTTTATGCTGGTAAAAATATTTATTAAAGCTGATTTCATAGCCTATTTTGGTGCTATCCAAATTAATCCAGGCTTCCGGCACATGAGGTTTTACTTCTGCTAAAAAGTAATAATGAATAGTATCCGCTAAGGGGACTGACTCCGCATCTCGTAAATCACTACAAGGTTCATAGGTAATAAACTCATTGGCTTTTTGAGTGGGATAATAACCAAAATCGGGCAAGTCGTCTTTACAGCAGCCTAGGTGATCAAGCAGTACATCAAGCTTGTCATCACTGAGTTTAACTACTTTTTTAATCACTTTTTCCGCTGTTTCGTCATACCAGCTCACGGCATTAAGGATGGCATTTTTCTCACTTACGCCCAGTTTAATTTGTTGGGCTTTCAGAGCTTTATCGACCGTTATCTTAAATTGGTTAAAGTCGTAATATTCTGTATCCCCTATAGTTGCCATTACTTTTTCAGCGGCTTGAATAGTAGTACGCAACTTAAGCCAATTATTAGTATCCAATAATTTCTTTTTAGCTTTGCTGTTCAGCGTTATGTCATTATCTTCACACCAGTCAAGGATGTCTTTTTCGATAGTTTTCAAAAAGTCCTTTTGATATACCTTGTCACCCTGTGTGCTATAAATAAACTCCATTACCTCTCGTAAGGCCTTATCAAAACGCAATGGGGCGATACGTTCTGCGCTAAACTGGGACTTACGACGATCAGGCCGCTCGATATTGACTTTGTAATAACCAAAATCCTGGTTGTTAAATACCTTTGCGGCTATTCCAATAGGATCATTATTATCCAATCGTCGCTCTACACTCAGGCCATCCAAGTAAGTGCGGGTAATTTCAGTAATATGTTCAGCTGAAAACGCACAGTTTTTATTACCCAGATTTTTTCGCAGTTTTTGGAACAACAGACTTGCATCAATCAGTTGCACGGTGCCTTGGCGATTTATTGGCTTATTGTTATTTAGTAGCCAAATGTAAGTTGTGATACCTGTGTTATAAAACAAGTTATTAGGTAACTGGATAATGGTATCAAGTAAATCATTTTCTATAACATAACGGCGAATATTACTTTCACCTGAACCTGCATCCCCTGTAAACAAACTAGAACCGTTGTGCACTGAAGCCACCCGTGAACCCAATGGGCTGTCGGTCGTTGACTTCATTTTGTTCACCATTTCCATTAAGAACAATAATTGACCATCGCTAGAGCGTGGAGTGGCGTCTACTGCCTCTTGTTTACCCCAGTAATCAGCAAGCGTGACTTTGAAACGGCTATCCGTCACATCACTACCATCTTTAATGTATTTTTGCTCAGATGCCCAGCTTTTGCCGTATGGAGGGTTTGAGAGCATAAAGTCAAAGCGCTGTCCGGCAAACTCATTAAAGGATAACGTCGATCCTACTTTGATGTTTTCTGGGTTATTGCCTTTTATCATCATGTCTGACTTACAGATAGCGTAAGTCTCATCATTAATTTCTTTTCCAAACAGATAAACGTCACGCTTCGAGCCTGTTGCTGGATATTTTTCTTCGATAAAATTCTGCGCTTCGGTCAACATTCCACCACTACCACAGGCCGGATCATAAACCGTTAAGGTCAAGGGCAAATCATCCTTTATTGGATCAAACACTAAGTGCGTCATTAGTTCGATCACTTCTCTTGGGGTAAAGTGTTCGCCCGCCTCTTCGTTATTTTCCTCATTAAATTTACGAATCAACTCTTCAAATACATAACCCATCCCCAGATTAGTTAACGCAGGTAATTTATTGCCTTCAGGGTCTTGCTTTGGGGTAGGTGTTAAGTTGATATAAGGCGAGACAAACTTTTCGATGACCTCAAGTAATACATCCTTACTTGCCATATGACGGATTTGGGCTGTCAGGTTAAAGCACTCAATAATTTCTTTAACATTAGTGCTAAAGCCTTTTAAATACTCTTCTACATTGGTCAGCAAGATTTGTTGGTTGTTTGTCGCTGTTGAGAATAGTTTCTCTAGCGTCCACTTTGAGGTGTTATAAAATACATAACCTGAGGCTTCTTTTAATGGCCCATCATCAAACTCAGTGAGTTTCATTTCTTCAAGCTGAAACTGAACCTCCTCCATTACAGCTTTTTTGGTAGGCTCCAGCAAGGCATCTAAGCGACGTAAGACTACCATTGGCAAAATAACATCACGATATTTACCACGTACGTAGACATCACGCAGACAGTCATCAGCGATTGACCAAATAAAAGAAATCAGCTTGTTATGTACGCTGTGATCCATAAAACCATCCTAAATGGGTTACTTGCCAGAGATCTAAGAAGGGCAATTATACGATAGATAAGCGAAAATACAGAATTAAGGTCAGCACTTAACAGCAGTTTGACCATATAAAATTATAAAGCAACTGATGACTGTTGAAATACTATCCACTAACTCCCCTTCCGCTTTGGCCACACCAGGCTAAACTTTGCCCCACCCAAACTACTGTGATCAACTTGTGCGGTGCCATTATGCCAATACATAATTCGTCGTACGATGGATAAGCCTAAACCATAACCACCAGAGGCGCGGGTGCGACTGTCGTCTAGTCGAGCAAATGGGGTGAATACTCGGTCCCATTCTGTTTTGGGAATACCTGGTCCGTCATCTTCTACATCAACACGACAGGTTTCGGCATTCACTGAAAAGCTGACGAGTACTTGTTGGTTAGCATATCGACAGGCATTCGCCACCAGGTTTTGTACTGCTCGGTGCATATAGCGGCGTTCAACATCCGCTTTACGGCGATGCTCAGATAATTGACTGGGTTGAAAAGCTATCACAATTGATGGGTTTATATGGGACTGTTCATTGACTACCTGCTCTAGAATAGTGTCAATATCCACCCGCTTAAAATGAATAACAGGGGCACCTTGCTCCAAACTGGCATAGGTTAAAATTTCATCTACCAGGTGATCCAACTCTTGAATATCTTTATCCATACCATCTAGCTGTTTTTGCTGTTCTGCTTTGGAAGTGGCATCGGCCACCATTTCTAAGCCAAAACGCAACCGCGCAACAGGGGTTCTTAACTCATGGGATACCCCACGAATCATCTCTTTTTGGATACTTAACAATCGTTGTATATGGCTGGCCATGCCATTAAATGCCATGGCTAAACGGCCAACAGAATCAGAGCCCCTCACCCTCACTCTGGCATCTAAATTACCACGAGAGATATTGGTGGCAGCCTGTTCCATTTTTTTTAGTCGCTGTTCAAGCCCTCTGACTAAAATATAAATGGCTAAGCTAATGGAGGTGAGCACAAATAATACAATAGTAATCATTAAGCTCAGGGGGTATAGTTCTAAAAACCATACTGGACCAACGGCTAATACTTTCTGATCTTCATCAATGCCGATTAAATTGCCCCCTTCAAGCCCAACATACAGCTTAATTGACTGACCTTCTGGACCTAATATCATCACCATATGGCCATCGCGTAAGCGCTGTTGGTGCTGTGCTGATAAGCCTATCTCTGCTGTTTTCAGCATATGCAAAGGGTAACTAAAAGCATCCTTCAACTGTTGTAGTTGCTCTTCTCGATTGGGGCTGGGAAAGCTAATTAAGTGCTGCTTAATTAGCATCAAAGTACCATAGGCCAGTTGCTCCGAAATGGAAGAAACCGTTCCTCGGAGGAGGAGTCCTGGTTGAATCCAAGCATATATATGTGCTTGTTTTTCAGCCAGAGGAATAACCTTAACATCCCCTGACTTCAATAGTTGTATATCTTCTTTATTGATTTCAACTACATCAGGCTGCTTGACTAACTCCAGTGGAATGCCTAATAAATGTTCAGCTTGTTGTAATAGCAGCACCTGCAAGGGGTCCTGTTTATTTTTTAGTTGCATTGCGACTAAGCGAAAGGTGCCTCTGGCCATTTCGGCCCGATACTCCTGAACCCGCACACTATTAATAATGGTAACGGCCAAACCAGATAGCAGCGCAACTAATACCAGCGTAAACAGCAGGCCTCCATATATCCTTAAGAAAATACTCGTCACGGTAACCAGCCTGACTATTTCATCAAATCATGAAGACTATTTGCCATTGGCTTCTTTGTCTTTGACAAATAGATAGCCTCTGCTGCGCACAGTTTTAATTAACCGAGGATGCATCGGATCATCACCTATTTTGGGACGAATCCGAGAAACACGGACATCAATGGACCGATCTTGGCCATCATATTCAATGCCGCGTAATGAAGAAAATATCTCTTCTCGACTTAATATACGGCCTGCATGACTAGCCAATAACCATAATAAGTCAAACTCTGCACTGGTTAAGTCAATGCTTTCGCCTGCTAACCAGGCTTCACGCATGGCATTATCAATCACCAGCTCACCAAACACCAAACGGGCCTGGCTATCCACTGGCTTGACAGGTTCAACAGAAGGGGTTGGAACACTGCGACGAAGTAAGGCACGGATACGTGCCAATAATATTCTGGGCCTGGCAGGTTTGGATACATAATCATCAGCGCCCATTTCTAAACCTAACACCTGATCCAGGTCATCGGTACGTGCCGTTAACATTAAAATAGGGCCATGATAATCATTTCTTACTCGACGACAAATGGAGACACCATCTTCGCCTGGCAGCATTAAATCGAGTACCACAAGATCCGGCTGCTCGTTACGAATTCTTTCTACCGCTTTACCACCATCCGCTTCAATGCTTACTTTTAAACCATTGCTTTCAAGATAGTCTTTGGTTAAAGCGGCTAATCGTTCGTCATCCTCTACAATAAGAATTCGATCGTTATCTGAACGTTCCACTACACTACTCTTCTCAGTTGGTACTACTTGTGTTATTAGTCGATGCTACTTGTTAGACAATGCAATGTGTTAATACGAAAGCTTACAGTATAATGCTGTCAAAGTAAGCCAGCACCGATCATACCGTTCGCCTGTAATGGTTACTGTATCAATCATGTAACAGGATAGACAATATTATCTAGCCTGGATAATTCACCCAGCTGTTATTCTTTGGCTATAGTATTTAATAAGATCATTAATCTGTGCAGTAAGTAGACACAAAGGCGGCTGACGTTGTATTTTTTTTAAACAAAACAGTTGTTAAATTATTCTTGCAAAACCGCTAACTATCTGAGTAAAAACGACTTATCGTTAGTACTTGCTAACCAATTGTTTTGTCATATATTTTTCAACGTTTCCCATAGAGAATTACTACTTGCAATAAATTAGAAACCGCATTATCTTGTGCCGCTTTGGACTTTCAATACCACATATAGTACTGCTTATTTTTTCGAGCTCTAGCATCATGAATGAGCAATTTCAAGTGCAAAGTGAATTTTTTTCCATAGCCCGATACCAGCAGTTATTCAATGAGGCAGTTAACACCTTCTTAAGGTGTCTCGCTGTAAGCACAAACAACTTTTGTACAAAAAACAACCTTTACTAACATCTATTATCGGTGTAGGTAGGCTTGTTTGATTTTTTACTCAACATTTGGTAGGTATCCACTACATGAATAAAAACCTGATGGTTACTAAGCGCGATGGGCGAACCGAACCTATCGATCTGGAAAAAATCCACCGGGTGATTACATGGGCAGCAGAAGGCCTTAATAATGTCTCTGTTTCTCAGGTAGAGCTAAAGTCACATATTCAGTTTTTCGATGGTATCAAGACCGCCGATATCCATGAAACCATCATTAAATCGGCTGCTGACTTAATTTCAACTGATACCCCTGATTACCAGTATCTAGCTGCACGTCTGGCTATTTACCATCTGCGTAAAAAAGCCTATGGCCAATTTGAACCACCTGCACTGTATAACCACGTGTGTCGTTTAGTTGAGCTGGGTAAATATGACCGCCATTTGCTGGAAGATTATACCGAAGCTGACTTTACCCAAATGGATCGCTTTATCGACCACCAGCGAGACATGAACTTTTGTTATGCTGCTGTTAAGCAGTTGGAAGGTAAATACTTGGTGCAAAACCGAGTCACTGGTGAATATTATGAAAGCCCACAGTTTTTGTATGTTTTAATTGCTGCCTGCTTGTTTGCAAAATACCCTAAAGAGCAGCGATTAAATTATATACAACAGTTTTATGATGCCGTTTCACAATTTAAATTATCACTGCCAACGCCTATTATGGCAGGGGTTAGAACACCTACCCGCCAGTTCAGTTCTTGTGTGCTGATTGAGTGCGATGACTCATTAGATTCCATTAATGCTACCTCAAGTGCCATTGTTAAATATGTCAGCCAACGTGCAGGTATTGGCATTGGCGCTGGTCGAATCCGTGCCTTGGGTAGCCCAATTCGGAATGGCGAAGCCTTCCACACCGGTTGTATTCCTTTTTACAAGCACTTTCAAACAGCGGTTAAAAGCTGCTCACAAGGTGGTGTTCGTGGCGGTGCAGCCACTCTGTTTTATCCTATCTGGCACTTAGAAGTTGAGTCATTGTTGGTGTTAAAAAATAACCGCGGTGTTGAAGAAAACCGGGTACGCCATCTTGATTACGGTGTTCAGTTTAATAAACTGATGTATCAACGTTTAATTAAAGGCGAGCATATCACCTTGTTCAGCCCTTCAGATGTACCTGGTTTATACGATGCTTTTTTTGCCAATCAGGAAACATTCGAAGCCCTTTATGTGCAGTATGAACAAGACCCAGCCATCCGCAAAAAGCAAGTCAAAGCGGTTGAGCTGTTCAGCTTATTTTTACAAGAGCGCGCCAGCACTGGGCGGGTTTATTTGCAAAACGTTGATCACTGCAACACCCACAGCCCTTTTAAAGCCGATGTTGCACCCATTAAACAAAGCAACTTGTGTCTTGAAATTGCCTTACCTACCAAGCCACTTAACCGCTTTGATGACCCCAATGGCGAGATAGCCCTGTGTACACTTGCTGCATTTAACTTAGGTGCCCTCACCGATTTAGATGAGCTAGAAGGCCTGGCAGACCTGATTGTACGTGCTTTAGACAGCTTGCTCAGCTATCAGCATTACCCAATCCCAGCGGCACAAAACTCTAGCGACAATCGTCGTACATTAGGTGTTGGCGTCATTAACTATGCTTATTATTTGGCAAAGCATGGTGCCAAATATTCTGATGGTTCAGCCAATAACCTAACCCATCGCACTTTTGAAGCTATTCAATATTACTTATTGAAGGCCTCTAATAATCTAGCTCAAGAACAAGGCGCCTGTAATAAGTTTAACGAAACCACCTATGCTGAAGGTATTTTACCAATCGATACCTATAAAAAAGATCTCGATGAGGTATGCCAAGAGCCACTCCATTACGACTGGGAAACATTACGTACCGATATTAAACAATACGGCTTACGTAACAGCACCTTAAGTGCTCTAATGCCATCAGAAACCTCATCACAAATTAGCAATGCCACTAATGGTATTGAGCCACCACGTGGCTATATCAGCATTAAAGCCAGTAAAGATGGTATCCTAAAGCAAGTTGTACCGGAGTTTGAGCAACTCAAAGAAAAATATGAGTTACTCTGGCAAATCCCATCGAATCAAGGGTACTTACAGTTGGTTGGCATTATGCAAAAGTTTGTTGATCAAACGATTTCAGCCAATACTAATTATGATCCCAGCAAATTTGCTGATGGCAAAGTGCCAATGAAGCTTATGATTCAAGACTTATTAAGTGCTTATAAGCTAGGAGTCAAAACGCTTTATTATCACAATACCCGTGATGGGGCTGAAGATACCCAAAATGATTTGGATGACGGTTGCGCGGGAGGCGCATGCAAAATCTAGCACACAAATGCTAGAGGCCCTGGCAACAGGGCCAATTATTAGCCTGAACACCAATCTGAGCCGATATTGCAACCATGAGCTACACCACATTCAACCGTGAACACTTTTCTTCTACAAGCCAGCCAATGTTTTTTGGTCAGCTTGTCAATATTGCTCGTTATGATATTCAAAGATATCCAATATTTGAAAAACTGATCGAGAAACAACTGTCTTTTTTCTGGCGTCCAGAAGAAGTTGACCTATCTACCGACAGACGCGATTTCGTTGACTTGCCAGAGCATGAAAAGCATATTTTTATTAGCAACCTGAAATACCAGACCCTGCTGGACTCTATTCAAGGGCGATCACCAAACGTGGCTTTACTACCTATTGTTTCGTTACCAGAGTTAGAAACCTGGATCGAAACCTGGGCCTTTAGTGAAACCATTCATAGCCGCAGCTATACCCATATTATTCGTAATATCATGAGCCAACCCAGTGAGGTGTTTGATGATATTGTCACCAACCAAGCGATTCAAAAACGGGCAATTGCAATTACTCAGTATTACGATGAACTGATTGAAGGTATCAATTTATATCATACCCTCGGCACTGGCACCCACAAAATAGGCAACGAAACCATTACCATCAGCCTACGTGATCTAAAACGGAAGCTGTATTTAACCTTGGTATCGGTTAATGTGTTAGAAGCCATTCGCTTTTATGTTAGTTTTGCCTGCAGTTTTGCCTTTGCAGAGCGTGCAACTATGGAAGGCAATGCAAAAATCATCAAACTGATCGCCCGGGATGAAGCCCTTCACTTGACGGGTACTCAGCATATGCTGCAACTGATGGCTAGCGGTGAGGATGACCCAGAAATGGCCGAAGTAGCTAAAGAATGCCGTGAAGAAGCACATCGAATTTTCATTGAAGCGGCTGAACAAGAAAAAGAGTGGGCAGAATACCTCTTCAAAGATGGCTCAATGATCGGGTTAAACAAAGATATTCTGGCACAGTACGTGGAGTATATAACCAACCAACGAATGCTGGCGATTGGCTTTACTGCCCCCTTTGAAACTAAAAATAATCCGCTACCCTGGATGAATGCGTGGCTAGTAAGTGACAATGTACAGGTTGCTCCCCAAGAGGCAGAAATCAGTTCTTATTTGGTAGGTGCTATCGATAGCCAGGTAGATACCTCGGAATTTACTGACTTTGACCTCTAATCCACTAAAACCTTGTGCCAGACAAAAAGGCTGACACAAGCCTCGCAATAAAATATAGCCAAAGCGAAGGGCATTTAGGCGAGGCCATCAAGTGATGAGTTCCAGTAGCAGACTTGCCCCCAGGAGCTTAGGTAAAACTAAGTGACTGGGATGACAGTTAAACGCTCCATGCTTTAACTGAATTTCCACCTTCCATGGTGGTCAAGAACGAAGATAACAAAGCCTAAAGGTCATTCGCGAAGGATAAATATGGCAAATATTATTAAAATAATTGACGGCTTCAGCTTTATTCCCCGTGATGAGCATACTTTGCTGGAAGCGATGGAAGCCCAACAGTTGGTAACGGAATATCAATGCCGCCAAGGTTATTGTGGAGCCTGCCAGGTAGAACTAATTGATGGCAAAATCGAATACACTGAAGAGCCTATTGCATTTACCCCCAAAGGGCGCATTCTCGCCTGCTGTGCTAAGCCAACATCTGATATCACTATTGAACTGCCCTACCCAGTTAAGCGAATTTGATAACCTCAATCAATTTCTCAACCAGGTTAGTATCTACAGGTTCCGAGTTATTTTCAGCATGCACAGCTGACGCCGCAGTCAAGACTAAAACATACGCTACATTCCTTAGGATATTAAGTGCCTTTATGTTGTATTTAGTAAAAAACGTAAAATACAACAATAATCGTATGCTAAATGTAACGCTTATTTATTGAAGTGCTTTAATAGGTAAAAAGCACTATGATTGTATTTTACTACCTAATACCCCTATTAACGACTACCAAGGAATTTCCTGGCCATCATAGGCATAAAATGAGCCACTATTTTCCAGAGTTAATAGTTCAACCACCTGACGCAACCCCTTAATTGAAGTAGTGACATCAATCAACCCACTAGGGCCTCCCATATCTGTTTTTACCCAACCTGGATGCAACAATACTACCTTAATACTTTCACTGTGTAGGTCTTCTGCTAAGCTTTTGCCAACCGCATTCAACCCTGCTTTAGAGCTTCGGTAAATATAACTGCCTCCGCTGGTATTATCTCCCATACTACCCATTTTACTAGTCATTAACGCAATGGTTTTCTGTTGGCTACGACGGATATGAGGCAAAAACTGTTGTACCAATAACAAAGGAGCAACCGTATTAACTTTTAACGTGTCCATCCAGACATCAGCGGTAATTTCTCCCAAACCAACTCCCTTAGGGCCATAAACACCAGCATTGCACCAGAGCAAATCAACGGCCTGCTGATCAAGCTGTTGAGCCAATAAAGTCATCGACTTAAGGTCATTCATATCCAGTTGATAAACACTGACTGACTGGCTCGCCTTTGCCAGCTGATTCAGTTCTATTGCTGAGTCTGGTGCACGACAGGTTGCGATCACCTGCCAGCCAGCTTCGCTGTATTGTTTGACAGCTTCCAGCCCCAAACCACGATTTGCGCCTGTGATTAAAACGGTATAATTATTTTCCATATTAGAGGTACCCTTTATATAAACCTTTCAACTGATCTAGCGAACGGTTTATTTTATGAACTAGTCATAGCTAGGTCTACCATTAATTCTAAAGTCGACGCACTTCAAACTACTATAATCAAAGTATTATAAATTAAGCCCCTTATTTATAGTAGTTATCAAATACAGTCAATAATCTTTTCACAATTCATCCATTTATTGACTATATCATCATATAGCCCTGAGACTTTCATTTGTGACAATTCTGCATTAAAAGCAACTGACAAAGCACGAATATTTGGATAATTTGACCTTTTCACAAATGGCATAGTATACCCTTTTTCAAATAAGGTTTTCGTTGAATATGTTACTTTATGCCTGAGTTTCAAATCATTAACAACAAAATGGCCTACTGTTTTATCAATAATAAATAAGTCTATCCTTCCATTAGCTAGTTTCAAAAAACTCTGTTGGACATCTGTTGCTTCTTCTAGCAGCGGATTCAAAGTACCATCATTTCTATTTGGGTACTTTTGCCAAAATGAGTCATGGTAAGAATAACCTCTTACAACTCCAATTGTATTTAAATTTTTTAGCGGCGTATCATAGTCAATTTCAACCGGTTTACTCATTTTTCCTCTAGAAAAAAATATATAACTACTTTTCCACATATCTTCTTGAGGGTAGTACACAAACGGCTCTCTAACTTTTTTACGTGAGGCACCAAGAATTGCATCGACTCTAGCATTTTCAACTTCATGCCATGCTCTTTTCCACGGCATTAACCTAACAGTATATTCAACCCCAAACTTATCAAATATATGCTTAATAATATCTATATCAATACCAACAACCCTACCCTCGTATTCAAACTCATAAGGGGGAAATGACTCACCAACAATATGCAACGGGCGAACCTCTGCACAAACAGAATTAATCAGTATACAAGCTGATAAAGTTAAAAATGCTCTCAAGGTTTTCATAATTAACCGCCTCCAATCATTATGTAGACTAGGTTAAAATCTGCGAAATTACCATGAAGGGGCTCTATAGCAGGCTATCGGAGCAAGCCTTGCATCGCTACTTCCTGACGGTATAACGAACGATAAGACCTAGCTCTAACTCTGTTTTCTAGCAGCTCGAAATCCAATACCCATCCCCAATCCATTTGGATTTTCGGTCGCTTATGGGGGGTAAGTATGATTAAGTGATTAGCAATAAGGCTTAAGTTAAAACAAACTCTTGGCAGCCAAGACTCATTCACAAGATGCATAGCAAAGCTGCATATAACTAGCTCATATTGCTTGTTAGCTATACATCCTTCAGCAATATCTTCAAAGCTAAATTTTTCAGCATCCCTGCCGGTGCGCCTTTTATAAGCTTTATATGTGTAAGGGTCAATGGCATCTATATTAGTAAAACCATGCTTCTCCAGTATTATTGTAATTTCACCACTACCACAAGCTAAGTCGAGAACACAGCCCTGGCCCATTGGTTTTCTATCAAGCGACTGCTTCAATAAACTTTCAAGTAGTGGCTCATGGGGGTTTCTATAAAGCTCACCTTCATTTTTGTAAAAGCCAGCGATTCCTTTTGACCTGTATTCATCTGATATTTTTTTATGCATTTAGCAATCTTCTAAATAAGTTTTTAACTACGCAATTATTTGTTTTCAGTAAATGCCAATTTCATCCCTAATGCTGCGAAGCTTCCAGCAAAACCTTTCTGAATCAACATATTCACTTTTTCAGCGTGAATAATATAGTGACGAATACGGTTCGCTAGCAGGCCATATATTATAAATACGATAAAAGTCATAATCATAAAAAAACTACCAACCGCAACCCTAAAGCAGTGATGTCAATTACTTTCATTTTCAAACTCCATTAACTGTAGCTTTCGCTTGGCAACAATTTTCTTGTGAACCTCACGGTATGCTTGTAACGCCGTTTTACTACAGATACCGAGGCCAGGAAACTTCAATGTATTATGAAAAGTATCAACTGGCCATTTAAATAAATGACAATCAGCAAAGAAGTTGGTCGTTAATGTAACAGGATCAACAAGAAATAGTTCGACTCTAATAGAGTGGTATTCAAAAGCTCGTTTATGCGAGAAACGTTTTTCAGGAATATCTACAAGCGTACCGTCAGACTCAAGCAAATTATCTACATAAGTAAAACAATGGTCTCTTACCAATAGATCAATATCACTATGCCAGCCAGGCTCTCTTAATTGATACAGTTCCTCTGCCCATCCGCCAAAAACCCAATTATCAATACCTTTTGCTAACAAGTATTGATGTACTACGGTAAGAAGCTCAATACTATTCATTTTATAAATTCAGGCTTTTCCGCTCATGCTCTAATAACCAACGCTTTCTCTCTAGCCCACCTGCATACCCTACCAGTTTACCATTTTTGCCAATGACACGATGACAGGGGATGATGATTGCTATTCGGTTACAGCCGTTAGCGGTTGCAACGGCTCTTACCGCTTTAGGTTTATTTATTTTTTCTGCTTGCTGTTGATAGGAACAAATTTGGCCATAGGGTATTGTTTTTAAACATTCCCAAACGCTGTTTTGAAAATCAGTGCCTGGCGTGTGTAGTGTAACAGTAAAGGCTGTGCGTTCATTTGCAAAGTACTCGGCTATTTCTTGTTTAGTCTGTTTAATATGTTGATTTTCACCAGCAATGATTTTAGCTTTTAGTCGCAGTTGTAAATCTTTAAATTCGGTTTCTAACATGCGTCTGTCTACAAACTCCAGCAAACAAACGCCTTTATCAGTAGCACAAACAAACATAGGACCTAATGGTGTGGTCAATCGACTAATTAAAATAATGGACTGTTCAGTACTATTTTTGGGTGATTTGCCAACAAATTTTTTATAAGTATAACCAAAACCGCTGAGTGACTCATACCCTGTACCAAAGGCTGTTTCCGTGGCTGTCTTGCCATCTTTTAATTCTTGAAGCGCATTATTGATTCGGTACATCCGTTGGTAGGCCTGAAACGTCATCCCATAATTTTTTTTAAACCACCTTCTCACTAGCTCAGGGCTGATTTGATGTTCTCGCAGCTGCCAGTCTGTAATTTTTTCCTTGGGGTTATCCTTCACCAGATTGATTGCTTTTTCTACTAGCTCTGGTGCCTCATTAGCATTTTCGGCAGGCTTACAAACTTTACAAGGCCGATAGCCTGCATCCAAAGCTTCTTTTAAGGTGGTGAAAAATTCAACATTTTCTAGCTTGGGTTTACGCGCTCGGCAGGTTGAAATACAAAATATGGATGTGGTTTTCACCCCCACATAAAATATACCTACATAGCTTGGTTCTCTATCTAATAGCGCTTGGTAGTAGTTACTTATTGTTTTCTGATCTGTCACTAGCATGTATATAACCTTTACATCCATATAGCCCACAAGCCGAGGCCATATTCTCTTAGCTATACAGTAGCCAATATGGCTATCAACCGACAACCGAAAACTGAACAAGTATTTTTGGGTATCGCAGTATCTACTGGCTTTTAAGACAACTTACTTCATCATGGAGGGTTCGAGGAGAACTGATCAGATATTTCATTAGCTGTACCAATTGAAATACCCAATCAGCCTCAACTCATCAAGCTCAACCAGCAGTCTTAATTTTCAACGTAATTTGCCTGGGTAGTTGATAACTTTCAAACGACACCTTTAGTACTTCTCTGACTGCATCCCAATCCGTCGTCATATATTGACTCATACCTTGCTTAACTTCAATTTGCCAACCATTGGGAAAATGACGGCGTGCGGGAATATAAATTTCTGTTGGTGCAGTTATTTGAGGATTGTGGTTAAAGGTTAGGGTAAATTCTTTTTTATTAGGCTCGTATAAAAAGCTTACGATTTGTCCGGCTACCGCTCTGGGATATACCCTCACTAGACCATCCACTAATACGGTTTCTTTACCTTCTCCATCTGTAGGTGCCCATGAGCCTGGATCATTTGACCAAAATGCCCAGCTGGCCCCCATATGGTCTGCCATAGTGGTTACATCATTTACAAAACGTAAGGCGCCTTCCTGGTTAGGACTAATTCCAAACTCACCTACCACCAAAGGCACTTTCATTTTATTCAACTCTTTAACCCGTGCATCGGGCCAGGATTTAAATGCTAGTACATTACCTTTATAAGCCGCGCCTTCATGAACCAAAACAGGATAAAAGTGTGGTGCATAAACTATACGCGAATTGCCTTGTCTTGGGTCATCAATGACACCTAACGTAGAAGCCACGCCAAAGTTAACTCCAAATGCCTGGGGCTCAATAAATAACCAGGTGTCATTATCCACTGCCCGAATTCTGCTGATGACTCGATCATAAAAAGGTTTTAATTTGAGTGGCTCAAACAATGGCCATAGAGAACTGCCCCCATAAGGCTCATTCATCAGGTCATAGCCAATCACATTTGGGCTGTCTTTAAAGTATTTAGCGACCTGCTGCCAGGCATTGGCATAGTGTTGTTGTAAATAACTATGGCTACCTGAACCATCCCAGAAATTATCAAACGCTCGGGTGACGCCCAGTTCTAGATAAGTTAACCACCAAGGAGAACGAACAGCTACAGGTAAGCCATCAGTCACGGTTGCCCAATCAGGCGCACCATCACCACCAAACTGTAACGCATACAAATCCTGATGCATATCCAGCAGTACATACATATTGTGCTTGGCATACCAACGTACCCTTTCTGCTATTTCAGCTAAATATTGTTGGTCATAAACACCTGGTGCAGGCTCTAGGCGATCCCAAAAGATTAAAAACCGTACAAAATTAAATCCCCAATTATTAGCGGCCCTTGCTACATCTTTTTCCTCAATCCAAGGCAGTCGATTGGGTGCAGACTTAGCACTGCTGCTGGTATTTAGCCCATGCAACACTAGAGAGCGCCCGTGGGGGTCTGTAATATAACGAGATTGATCGGGTTTGATTTTACAACCGGCCACCACTAAAACCATGGCCATCAATATCAGCCAATGAAAAGACCGTAATAAATCCTTTACAGAGTCAGTCATAGGTAGTCCTTTTTTATTATTTTTACTTTATTGGATGTTTTTTAAACCACAATATAAGTATTTACCGAAACATTGTTACTCATCTACGTATAGTTCATTATAATGCCGCCCTTAATTTCAGCAATTGGCAGGTAATGTGGGCAACGCTATTAAAAACACCTGAGAAATAAGCTAATTTTTGGGTGTTTTCTGTCCAAAAGACATCAGCATGCAGCATTTATGTAGCCAGAGTGAAGCGCATACGCTTCGCTTTGGGTGTAACGGGCGTAACTATCAAAAACAGCCCTAACACCTTGGTGCTTACTTACCCAGTAGGAGCCCTATTCCTCATTACCCTACAGCTGAACTATTACATTTTTGCACGCTGATAGGTTTTTAATGAATCATAACGCTAGTTTAAAAACAGTTGATATTATTGCCATTGGGCTAATGACCTTCGCCTTATTTCTTGGGGCGGGTAACTTAATATTACCACCAGGCTTAGGCTATGATGCAGGTGCGGAACTAACACCTGTCATGATTGGCTTTTTGCTTACAGGCGTTGGATTGCCACTATTAGGTATTGTTGCCACCGCTAAAATGAATGGTGGCTTACCTACCATTACTCAGCATTTACCAGCCAAAGTTGCTTTCATTATTGGCGTGGTTATTTATTTATCAATTGGCCCTCTGTTTGCTGCCCCAAGGACTGCTGTAGTCGCTTACGAGATGAGTGTCCTTCCATTCGCTGAGTTAACAGCAGACCCAAACCAATATTTGTGGTTGTACACCATCGTTTACTTTAGTGCTGTGTTGTTAATTTCACTATTTCCAGGCCGGCTGATGGACTCAATTGGTAAAGTCATTACCCCTTTACTGGTTGTTGTATTAGTACTGATTGCGCTGGGTACCTTCCTTAACCCACAAGGTGAATTACAATCAACAACTCAAATAGAAGGCTCGCCATTTAGTAAAGGCTTTACAGAAGGTTACTTAACCTTAGATACCTTAGCATCACTGGTATTTGGAATTATCATTATTAATAGTTTGCGCCAACGGGGCATTACCGACTCGAAGCAGCTAACAAAGTACACCCTGGCTGCTGGCTTTATTGCAGCAGCTGGTTTGTCGATGGTGTATATCAGTCTGTCTTACCTGGGTGCTACCAGTCATAGCTTAGTAGCTGAGAAAATCAATGGCGCCCAAATGATTGGTATCTATATCAACCAAATTTATGGCCACTGGGGGCAAGTGATTTTGGCCATTGCGATATCTTTAGCCTGCTTCACCACTGCGGTTGGGTTGATGACCTCTTGCGGTGAGTACTTTCATAAATGCTGGCCAAAAATTTCATACCGTACCTTTGTGATAATTTGTACAGCCGTTACTGCCTTAGTCGCTAATGTTGGTCTGAATCAATTGATGGCATTGGCTATTCCTGCACTATTAGCCATTTATCCAGTAGCTATTGGCTTAATACTGTTGTGCTTTATCAGTGACCAGCTAGCAAATCCTCGCTTGGTTAATAGCCTAACCTTGTTTGCTATTTTCTGTGTGAGTTTATTTGATGGTTTGAATGCTGCCGGTATTGAAGCCATCAAACCAGTTTACGACTTGTATCAGCAGCTGCCGTTTGCCAGTCAGGGGCTTACTTGGTTAATCCCAGGTATCGCAGGCTTTCTAGCAGCAATAGCACTATCCAAGTTGTCAGCTAATAGTCGATTGGCGCCTACATCTTAAGTACCCACTTAAGCACCACACGTCAGGGCTGTCTTAATTAACAGCCCCTATTGCTATAACTGCTTTGCCTACAGCAAGCCAGCAGGCTAAAATAGCAGCACTTCATTTCTGATACAGGAAAACTGTGAGTATGCGTTATCTATCTGTTTCTATCTTAGCTACTCTACTTGCTTTAATAACAGGCTGCAGCAAAGTGACCAGTGAAAACTACAACAAAATTAAACTGGGTATGGAAAGCAGCGAAATAGAGCAATTTTTGGGCAAACCGACCAAGTGTGATGCTATTTTGACCGCCAAACAATGTGTATGGTCTTCTGGTAATAAGTCAATTGATGTGAAGTTTGTGAGTGACAAAGTGGTGTTATTTAGCAATACCGGGCTTTAAGTCAAACACTGCATCAGAATGTTTTATTTTCTACCCAAGGTTTTTAGTGTTTTTACTCATATCGTTGTGAACCGATAGTCAATGGGAATAGCATAAGCACTCTTTGAGGTACTGCCTCAAGGGTGCTTAATCAACGCTAGCGCTACACTGATTGACACTAAGCCAAACTCTCGCCTAACCGCATAAATATTTTTCAACCAATTATCCGACCAGTCGATCATAAACAACGCATAATGAAAGAAAACTAACGCAGCCAGCCAAGCTGCCCACCTCACTACTTTTAACGAATCAACGGTTAAAGCAGCACCCAGTGCAGCTAATAAAAAAGCCGGTGCAGCAAAGGTTGGTATATGACCAAAGCCACCAAACAGCGCAGCCACTACTAGTGGCAAAATTAACGCATAACGTAATTTACCCCACAGCCCATACCAGTATTTTTCAGAAATGATGCCATTCAATTCATTGCTAACACTATAGAACCCTGGCCCTAGTTTATATAAAACAAAGGCTGCGATTGCCATTGCCACTTCGCGGATTTGTACAAGTGGGGCTGGTGCGGTATAAACCGCTACTTCCAGCTGAACATTAGGAATCGTCATAACAGGCAAAGCAATGACATAAAAAACCAACATAAAAAATGTCAGCATCGCATTCCACTTTACCGCCAAGCCAGCAATCAAACTGCAACCAACAACTAATTCAACCATTGCCATCAGGGCTAGCAAACTGGCAGGCGTCAACAAGTGCCCCCAACTGCTTTGGAACAAAAAATACTGAAAAAATTGATTAATATAACCTGCTGTACCTAAATAGAAACCAAGCATGTCAGCAAACTGGGTGGGAGACAATAACCCTAAAAACTTGATTAACGCTTCAACGACCAACCAACCACCCAAGCCTAGCCGAAGAATAAAGGCTGTTCGCATTACCGAAACTTGATAAGTCGATCTGGTTTGAAGCCCCCCAATTAATGCCTGTAACATATGTCACTCTACACATAAAAAAATCTCTACTGATTATAAAGACCCAGAAGCCCAGCCATTCCTTTCAAAATATTCTTTGGAGAGCGTCTGTTATACCAGTCACAATTCATTGTTAATGACATATACACACCAACTATCCCCAGTCTGGCTGCCACTGGCTGACTCTAGTAGTCCCTGGACAAAATAAGGAAACAATTTCACCATGCATCATAAGCATTTATTTGTACTAACAACACACATAGTTTGCCCATACAATGCAACCTTGCACGCATAAATAAATTATTGACATTTATTGTTATAATTTATTTATCACTAATCACCATCTGCTTTCAGGACTTATTTTGGTGCAACATTCTCAGCAAATATTTCTCATACTACAGAATCAGCTACTATTTTCACGAAAGAAAAAACAAAAAATATAATTAAGTTAATTTATTTTGCTCTCAAAAAAGTAAGTATTCACGTTTTCATAGGTAAAGCATGTCACTTAGAAAATTTCAACGTTTTGCTTTATTATCCCCTCTGACTGATTTTGGATTAATTAACTCCCATCTTAAAGTGTCCTGACTCATAGGTTATGAAAGTGGATATAATCAAGCGCTTAGGCTTACTTGGCCTTTTAGTTGCTATTTCACAAGTAGTGATTGCAAAAAACAATACAAAAATAGTCGTTGTATACTCTGTTACCAGTTTTAGTAAACAAGCAAGTAAAGCTTTTAGAAAGGCAACTGGCATTAAAGTACATGTTTTAGGTAGATCTGGCAGTGGAGCAACTCTGGCACGAATTACAGGCGAAAGGCGAAGTCCTAAAGCCGATGTGTGGGTAGGTGGTAGTCTAGGGGCACATGCACAGGCTGCTTTTAGCGGCTTAACTGAGCCCTATCGCCCAAATAATTTTGATGAGCTTGATCCAGAGTTTCGCGACCCCTTAGGTAATAATCGAGTGACAGGTCTTTACACCGGTGTATTAGGATTTATTGTCAATTATGACGTGTTAAAAGCAAAGCAACTTTCTGCCCCAAATAGTTGGCAATCACTACTTGAAAACCGTTATCACGGTTTGATTGGTATGAAAAGTCCGTTAGTTTCAGGGACAGCCTATACTACACTCGCCACTTTAGTCCAAATGATGGGAGAAGATGCTGCATTTAGTTATCTGAAAAGTCTCTATCATAACCTTGCTGGATACACTCACTCACACACCAGGCTCACTTCTCTAGGCAAACTGGGAATTACAATTACCTTTCTTCACGAAGCCGTTGAAGAAAAGTACAAGTTCCCGGAAAAAATATTGACGCAATCATACCAAAAGAAGGTACTGGCTATGAAATAGGTGGTTTAAGTCTCATCAAAAATGGTCCAAACCCAATCGCCGCAAAGCATTTTATTAATTTCATTCTCTCAGAAAAAGGTCAAATTTTATTCAACCAAACTAACTATCAATTTCCAGTTAATTTAAAAGTACAAAAATTCTCCAAAGCGCCCAAAGTCGATAAACGCAAATTAATAAACTTTAACTTTGCTTGGTCTGGTAAAAACCGACAACGTCTTATCGACCTATATAAAAAAGAAGTATTAGCCAACCCAAACAAAGCCAAACTCGATTATTAAACAAATCTACAAATTTAAACAAAACCATAGAAATTAAAAAATGGCCAATAAAGTTTTCAACAATATAAATTTAAAAAACAAACTAATATTCACTTACTTAGTAATAGGTATTATTCCTTTTATTGCTATATCCTTACTAATGCTAAGTTACTTCACAAAAAACTTAGAGCAACAAGCATTTAACCAGTTACTATCACTTCGTGACATAAAAAAATCGCAATTAACTGAGTACTTCGAACAGGTAAAAAATCAAACACAGTATTTCATTGGTAGTAGTGATAAAGAAAACATGAACACTACTAATACTCGTGTACTCCAGTACTTGATTGATTTTAGAGAAGATATAAAGCCTTTAACAACCAATAGCCAAGATGCATATACTATTCTACAAAAACTATACGTTATTGGAAGTGAAGACCAGCCAACAGATATTCAATTTAACCGCGATTACTATGACTATACCCATGAGGAAATACATCCTTTCTTAAAAACATTTGTTAATCAGTTTCACTTCGATAACCTCTACCTTGTTACTAGTGGTGGTAATATCGTCTATTCAGTATTCAAAGAAGCAAGCTTTGGCACCAACCTTACCAATGGCAAATATGCTAGCAGTAGTTTAGGCCAAGCGTTTATACAAGTTAAAAATGCTGTAGCAAATATCAGTGCAACGAGTAGCAGTGTATTTTTTTCCGATTTTGATCAAATTAACTCCAATATATCAGCTTTTATATCAATGCCACTTTATGAATATGGTAAGTTTCAAGGTGTCATTATCTTTCAACTACCCTTTCGCCATATTAACAATATTATGTCAACTCGATCTGGGTTAGGCGAAACAGGTGAAACCTATCTAGTAGGTCCTGACCAACTGATGCGCTCTGAAGGTTATCGAGCACCACACCAATATTCCATAAAATCAACTCTCAATAACCCTGCTCCCCCTCCAATAGCAACATTGCCTGTACAAACAGCACTCAAAGGAGAAGCTAATATATTAGTGACAACCTCCTATTTAGGGGATGAGGTACTGAGTGCTTATACACCTATTGATGTCTTTGGCTATCGTTGGGCATTGATAGCAGAGGTATCAACCAACGAAGCATTTGCAACAATCAATCAGCTACAACTATTAGCTATCTTTATCGCCTTGGCAATAATCATTGCTATCATATTTATTGGTTATACCATTGCCAGCACTATTGCAAAACCTATTCTTACCCTAACAGGCGCTGCAGAAAAAATTGCTGCTGGCAATTTACAACAAGCAGTTGATATCCAGCGTCAAGATGAAATCGGCCGATTAGCTCATAGCTTTGCTATCATGCGTACGGCAGTAGCCGATAAAATACATGAAATTGAACAGCAAAATATAGCGCTTAAAAAACTTGATGAATTTAAAAATAATCTATTAGCAAACACTACCCATGAATTAAAAACCCCCTTAAATGGCATTATTGGACTCACTGAGTCGTTAGTTGGTCAAATACCACAACGTTATACAAAGACTTTACATAATATCATCAATAGTGGTCGACGATTATCAAACTTAGTCAATGATATTCTCGATGCAGCCAAACTTAAACAAAAACAAATTCAACTAAAAGCCCAACCGTTAAATCTACGTCAAATCGTTGATTTAGATATTTCAATATCAGCTTCCTTAATTGGTGACAAACCAGTCAACTTGGTTAATTTAGTACCAGACTCAATATGCGCACATGCAGACCAACACCGGCTTCAACAAATACTGCAAAACCTGATTGGTAATGCCATTAAATTCACTGATAGAGGTGAAATTCAAATCATCGCTCAATCACAACAAAATATTATTGAAGTCAGTGTGATTGATACTGGTATTGGTATTAACCCCAATGACCAACAACGTATTTTTGATGCCTTTGAACAGTCGGAGTCAAGTGCAAATCGTAGTTACAGCGGCACAGGTTTAGGCCTAGCGATTACAAAGCACTTAGTAGAACTCCATGGTGGAAATATTCGAGTAGAATCAGTTCCCTCCAAAGGATCAAGTTTTATTTTTACACTACCCATTAGCCATGAAACGCCCAAATTTCAGGAACCAACACTAGAACCTACTGTGGAGTTCAGTCAGGTACTTGAGCCACCTCAATTAAATCAAGGTAAAGAAAAAGATTTTGTCATTCTAGCCGTTGATGATGAACCCATTAACTTAGACATTATTTTAAACCATTTAGCCAATAGCAATTGCCAAGTTATCCCTGCCTATTCAGGTAAAGAAGCCCTTGACAGTGTTCAAAAAAATAAGCCAGACCTTATCCTATTAGATGTTATGATGCCACAAATGGATGGCTATGAAGTTTGTAAAGTATTACGTGAACAATACACCAGTTATGATTTACCTATTATCTTCCTGACTGCTCGTAACCAGTTAAGAGACTTAATCTATGGCTTTAATGTAGGTGGAAATGACTACCTGACCAAGCCCTTTTTCAAAGATGAATTACTAGCACGGGTTAAAGTCCAACTGGAGCTATTAATTCATCGCAAACCAATGAAACAACTACATCAGTTCTCAAATAACATCAGCCAGTTTAAATCCCATGAAGAAATGGTTCAGGCCACTTATGAGCTTCTTGTCAGTGATCCTTTAGTAGAAGCAGCCGCAACCTTTTTTGAAGGAAATGTAACCAACAATACACCCTCTGCTACAGACCAGTTGATTCAATATCCACCTTCATTAGATAAAGAAATAGAGCTGTATGAAATTAATAACCACTTAGTTTCAATGTATATCAAAGTTTCTAGCTTTTATGCATTAGCGGCAACTTTCCCTAAGTCCTCTTCAGAAGAGTGGCTTCGCAATATTGTATTACAAGCCCATAAAAGTATAGAGCAAATTCGGCGCATCAGCTCAAGTCCTGATAATGCTATTATTCACAAACATATTGTGCCGTGCCTTAACGATATTCTATATATCAGAGTTGAGAAAAATTATTGCATTCTTGTTAAACATAATGGCCAACGAGTAGCCGAAGAAATACTGCGTATTCCATTCAAACAAGTGCTTTTTTATATTGAAAAAAATCAACTGTTTCAGGTTCATCGTTCTTATGCAATCAACCCTGACAAAGTAAAGTCAGCAAGTAGTAACAAATTAACTATTTATCTTGAAGATGATTTAGAAGTACCTGTTGCTAAAAAGTACTTACCTGACCTTAAAAAGCACTACCCCGAAAAATTCACTGGCGCTGTATTAACTACTTAAATCGACAGGGCTTACGCCCTGTGATTATATACCCACTAAAGCAGGTATGTACTAAATTACTGAGAACAACTGACTGATTCACCGACTTCTAAAACTGTATAGCTTGAAGAATCAACACTAATGCTAGTGCATTTGTAGATAGGTCCATCCATTTGTTGGGTTTTCAATTCATAGTAGAACTTACTATAATCAGAGCTAGGCTTAGAATACTTCAAATGAATTAAGAATTGACCGCTAGTCAGTGCTTGCACATTAGCGTCATTACTAATATTTGTTAGTGTATTAGCGCTAGCAATAGTTGAAGTGAATGCTAAAGCACCTAATAACATAGCGATTTTTTTGTTCATGATAATTTCCTTACTGTTGTTCAACCTAATTGAGTTAGTTTTATTACTCATGAGTACAAGTAGCCTATCCAACAAATTAACAAAAAGCTTTTTGTGAAAGGGTTACTAAGCGAGTGTTCTTGAAACACCACCTATGCTAGCCAATCAAATCAAGCCAAACTATCACTTTGGGACAACACGAATTGTTATGGGATAAACAGGGTAGATACTGGGATAACAACAATATAGTTTGGGATAACAGCCTGTTTATCAACTGTTATTAAGTAAAGGGGGCTTCTAATTCTTGTTTATCCCATTTAAATACTTCGTTTAGTTGTATGTTATCCCTACTTAAACTTGCTTTATCCCAAAAACGTCATTCGTTATCCCAAAACGATTCTCCTTACCCCAAATCATTTTTTGCAAAGCAATTGGTGTGGTTATATTTATCTCGTCAACCAAAAATAGGTTCACTGAACAACAAACGTCCTGAATAAAACTCAACCACTAAAAGGTATCTGTTATGAAAAAATTATTACTATCTGCAGCTCTAGTAGGCTTGTCTTCAATCGCTTCTGCCGACTATTTCCATCCTGTGACCATTAATAGAATTACAATAAACGACGCCGTCTCAATTTCATCTGGAGAATCAATCCAAAACACTTGTAGTTACTTCGGAGCAAAATTGAAATTTGATGCTACAACGCCCAAAGGAAAAAGTATGCTTAGCCTGGTGTTACTGGCTAAAGCCACAGGCCAACCCATTTCTGTATGGTATACACCCACTACTGGAACCGGAGATGAAAACTCTGGATGTAATCCAGGTAACTTAGCTGTAGTTAATGAGGTTGGTATGTATTAACAACTTCTCCTTAGTAATAAGGAACAACTAATAACAATAACCAGCACTTGAATTAAGAGATAGCAAGGAAAAACAGATGAAAAAACTACTAATTGCCGCTTCATTATCCCTGATGGTATGTACCCACGCTAATGCAGGTTGGGATGATAACAGTGGAAGTGGATATACAGTTAATACTGTTATTATTGAAGGTAATGAAGATGCAACTTGGTATAATGTTACTTTGTTGCCGTCCATCTCGACAACTCAACCCAGTTGCCAACAGCCTTTTATAGAATTAAATGCATCTACACCTAAAGGTAAACATTTATACGCCGCTCTGTTATTAGCAAAAGTAACTAGTTCAAAGCTATCTGTTCATCTTGATTTATCAAACTGCCAAAATGGTGGGCGTGCTCGGTTTGGTTCAATATCATTTATGTAATAACTTCAAAAATCTACTTTATTCATAAATATAGTACTTAGTGGAATGCGCCATGAAACGCTTAATATTAATAATTAGTCAATTCGCATTAACTTGTTCCATATCGAACACAAGTTATGCCGATACTACATTCCTCAGTGAGGATATTATAAAACAATATGCACCTGTCGTTTATCTACACTCAGATGAAAAATATCAACCATCATCGTTAGAGTGGTTTACTGATAGTCCTCAAATCAGCTTTGATGGAGCAAGGTATAACTATAACCATTCATTCGATGGCAACTATCATAATCCACCCAATGCAACTGTATTGTATGGACAAAAACCAGGAGCATCAGACACTACCCCTCCCTATTATGCCATTGTTTACCCAAGAGGCAATAACACTACCGACGTAGTATATGCAATGTTTTATCCTTACAATCAAGGGAAAAAAGGCTGTGAGTTTTTACAAGGGGACTATAAATTCAATGGTTGGAAAGACTTATCATCCAGCAAAGCCTGCACACTGGCATCGGTAGCAAACTATAACAAGTCGTATGGGAATCATGTAGGCGATTGGGAATCCGTTACTGTTCGTTTTAATGGTAATACACCCGTTGCCGCCTATTTAAGTGCTCATGGGGATCGACCAAAGCATAACTGGAACGAACTGGAGTTTGATGGTCAACGCCCAATAGTGTATTCCGCCTTAGGTTCACATGCTTTGTATAAAAATCAAGGCTATCATACCTCTAATATCACTGACATGCCAACGACTGTAGATGTCGCCATGTGTGCAGCATTTCCGAAAACCTATTCATCCTGTAAAGAAGTATGTATTCCAGTAGTAGGTTGTCATGATGTGTGCTCTCCCCCTATTCCTGATGTTTGCACTAATGTCAGAATGAACTTACGGGAACCTACCAATCGAGGTACTCAATGGAAGCCCTCTGCCAATAATATTCAGGTAATTCATTGGCATGGTAGAGTAGCAGGAGCTGATAGCCCACTCGCTAGAAATTATGTGGGCAAAGAGTCCTGGTTAAACTTTACTGGTCACTATGGTAATCCGGCTCAAGGTGATGAAGAAAGCGGTGAAAGTGAGCTTAATAGTGGCCCCACTGGCCCATTAGATGAGAGCCTTTTTAATAAGATTAGTGGTGGTGAAAAAGACTTAAGCTTTTTAACCCCTAGTGAAAAGCAGCAGTGGACAGGCTTGACTACAGAAGTTATTGCTCACATTATTAATCAAACATTATCATATTAGCTCCAATATTAAAAAACAGTAAAGCTGAAAAGCTTTACTGTTTTAACTTTCAAGCCTCTCAGCACGCCAAAAAAGTAAAAGATTGCGTTCAAAATCCAACCCTGCACAAGTTTTGATTAACTATAAAAATAATCAACTTAGATAAAAGGTTATGCTATAGTCTTGATCATTAAAGAGTTTAACTCCAATTATGGTTGAACAATGGTCAGATTAATTTCAGCATTAATCATAGTTTTTGCTTCTTCAATAACAACTGCTCACGTTAATCCAACTCAATTAACAGTCAAACATATTCAGAAAGCTGATGAGTATGTACTCAAGCTCCTGAATTTAGCTCTAGAAAAAACTCGTACAACTTATGGTCCCTATCAATTAAAAGGGGTGTCAAATGGTTCGACATTAGGAAGACGGTTAAAAATGCTAGAACAGGGCTATTATGACATTCTTCATTTTGGATTCAGCCATGAAAGAAATAAACGCTTTACGGCAATTGAAGAACCTATCTTCCGAGGCTTAAAAGGTTATCGCCTATTTCTTATCCATAGAAACAATATAAATATTTTTGCTAAAATTAAAACATTGAACCAACTTAAAAAGAACTTTACTGCTGGCTTTGGAGCACACTGGGCTGATATTACTACCCTAAAACAAAATGGCATCAAAGTACAAGAAGCAGTGGCAAGCCACCATTTAATGGGAATGCTCAATGCAAAACGATTTGACTACTTCCCTAGAGGTATTGATGAAATCTGGCAAAATTTAAGAGAAACAAATTACTCTGACATTACCATTGAAACCAGTTTAGCATTTTTTTACCCTTACCCTATATACTTTTATGTACAAAAGGACAATAAGTCATTAGCAAACCGCATTCAACGTGGTCTAATAGCAGCTAAAAATGATGGTACATTTAAACAGCTATTCTTAACCTACCATTCCACTTATATAAAAAGAGCAAACATTCAAGGCAGAAAAATATTTCACCTTCAGAATTCTGAGTTATCACCAGCTGCGTCATCTATTGATACCAGCTGGTGGCAGTAATATATAAGCAACATCAGACTAACGTATAATAAGCCCAACGACGCTCCCCCACTCTCATCAATTGTCCACTTCTGTGTAGCTTCTTTAGTAAGTAAGATGCCCGCTGATGGGTTATATTTAAAAGCTTTTGACACTGGTTATTATTAATGCATTTATTAGCTGCTAAATAGTCTAAAATGACAGCTTCTGCATTTTGATTACTATAAATAGGCAGTGAACTATTCTTTGTATTACTGAGTTTTAAATCATACTTGTTTGAACATCGTGAGCTATCAAAATGTAAGTTAGCTATAGGTTTATTATTTAAAGGTAGATGATATGGCATTATTGTATTGCCTCCACTACGAATCAAAGCATATTCAATAAAATTCCTAAGTTCACGAACATTACCAGGGAAAGCATATTGCTCCAAAGCCTTAATTGCCTCATAGCTTATTGAAACTGGAGTAAAAGCCATTTCATCCACCAGTTGAGCAAGAAAATGGTTAGCCAATAGTTCAATATCCTCTTGTCGTTCACGTAAAGGTGGTGTTTGTAGGCAATAGCCAGATAAACGAAAATATAAATCCTGCCTGAAAACTTTATCAGCAATCGCTTGCTGCAAGTCTACGTGAGTAGCAGCAATGATACGAACATCAATATCACGTTCTTTTACATCACCAACCGGTATAATTTTTCCTTCTTCCAAAACACGAAGCAACTTAGCTTGTAAACGTAGCGGCATTTCTCCCATTTCATCTAAAAATAAAGTACCGCCATTTGCAGCTTCAAAATAACCTTTGCGATCGCCTTGGGAGCCTGTATAAGCACCCTTAATAGAGCCAAAAAAGGTTGCATCAGCCAATTCTTCAGGAATTGCCGAACAATTCACCGCAATAAAAGGACCACTAGACCTACTGCTACCAAAGTGAACCGCCCGTGCAACCAATTCTTTTCCTGTACCACTTTCACCTAATATTAATACATTGGTTTTACTTACATGATGCAAACGACGTATTTCAGTTAATAAGCCCATTACTGCTTTACTTTTACCAACAAATGTCGCAATGCCCCACTTTTCAGCCTCCAGCTTTGACAATGCAGATAGGGCGTGGCTAGCTTGGTTAAAAGCAGCTTCTGCCTTTCTACGCTGATTTTTCTCTTCCAATAATTGGTTATTGAGCAAACTTAACTCTCTATTTTTTTGTGCTAATTCAGTTATTTGATGCCTAACTGTTATGTGTGTTCTCACCCTGGCTAATACTTCTTCTGCTTCAAATGGTTTAGTGATATAGTCCACCGCTCCATTTGTAAAAGCATCAAGTTTATGCGTTGTTGAGTTCAACATACTAATAAAAATAATGGGTATATCCCTCGTATGTGGATTAGATTTTAATTTCTGGCAGGTATCAAAACCATCAATACCAGGCATCAGAATATCGAGTAAAATCAAGTCAGGGTAATGTCTAACTGGGAACTCACTGAATAACAACTTCAATACTTGCTCACCACTGATAGCAATACTAACATCATAGTGGGATGATAAAATTTCTCCTAATATAAGAATATTTGCTCGCTCATCATCTACTATTAGTATTTTTCCATTATTATTCTGCATAATCTGTAGTAACTTCTAATTTTTTTATCATGTTATCAATAATATTCAGCGCTTGATCAAAGTCAAAAGCTGTAATAGCGAGTATAAGCTTTTCAAAAACATCAGCACAAGTCGTAGGCATTTCACTTTTTATCTCTACTGCCTGCTGGTTTGCACAAAAAGCATGTTGAGACAAACTATCACGCAAAACTGTTATTTTCTTATAGGTAGTAACATCTACACTTATCTTTCGATCAATAGTAGTGTCTGTCAAGCCATTATTTTTAGGCACAGACTCCAATCCTGCCCAGTTGTATAAACCTACAATCAATTTATCATGTTCTTCTATAAAATCTGAAATATCTTGCTCTTTACAATTAAGCTGCTCACAACATTTTTCTAATTTTGTTGCAACGAAAACAAGTTTATCTGCACCAATATTAGCAGCCGCTCCTTTAAGTGCATGTAATTTTTTTTGAGCAGAGATAAAATTCTTTTGCTCAATTAGTTGTTTAATTTGCACACCATCAGTGTAATGATCGGTGTAAAACACATTCAATATTTTATTATAAAATAACTGATTTCCTTTAATTCGGTAAATTCCTACTTGTGTATTTATTCCAGGCAAATCATCTGGTATTGGATTATATTGTGTAGCTGTTTTTCTGTTTAATCTAACAACGGAGTTAGTACTGCAACCCTTCAGCCAATGAGATAAACAATTATAGAATACTAGGGGATCAATCGGTTTCGTTAAAAAATCGTTCATCCCGGCCTGAGTTGCTTTTTCTCTCTCACTATCCAAAGCATTCGAGGTCAGCGCTATTATGGGTACATCTTTTAACTCTGGTAACTCACGTATTTTTCTTGCTGTCTGATAGCCAGACATACCCGGCATTTGGATATCCATTAAAACCAACTGATAATACTCACAACTAAGCATAGCAACTGCTTCACTACCATTATTTGCAACACTTACATCAATTTCGACTTGGTTTAATAACTCACTAATTACCTGCTGATTAACTCGATTATCTTCTACCACTAAGATCCTACATCCCCTACAAGCAAATGGATTGTTTGGCTCAATTACTGGTTGAGAGGGCACATAACCTAAATTAAAAGGTATTTCTACAATAAACTCACTGCCACACCCTAATTGCGATTTTACGTTAATGACACCTCCCATTAGCTCTACTAATTGGCGACTGATAGCAAGCCCTAGACCTGTACCACCATAACGCCTGGTTGTAGCAGCTTCTGCTTGAGTAAAACTTTCAAACAATGAGTCTATTTTAGATTCTTCAATACCAATGCCTGTATCCTTTACACAAAAACGTATAAATACAGGGTTGCTTTCTGATACTGCTATATTTACTTGCTTACTAGTAATACTTTGTTGTGTGACATTAACACAATCACCACCCTCTGATATTTTTACACTCACTGTGCCTGAATCAGTAAATTTCATCGCATTGTTGACCAAGTTAATAAATACTTGTTGTAGCCTTAATGCATCGCCTATCAAATAATCAGGTATATCCGGATTCAAAGTCACTATAAAAAGCAAGCCCTTTTCTTGCATCTGTTCAGTAAACATTTGCTCAATATTTTTTACAATATTTCTTAAACTAAAATTTGCACTCTCAATAGCTAACTTACCAGCCTCTATCTTTGACATATCCAACGTGTTATTGATAATCCCCAGTAAAACTTGAGAAGCTGATTGAATTTTATTCAAATAATCTTTTTGTTTTGGCGATAGACGAGTTTTCAAAGCTAAATAAGCTAATCCCGTAATAGCATTCAGTGGAGTACGAATTTCATGGCTGATATTAGCAAGAAATTGGCTTTTTGCTTCATTTGCTTCACTGGCTTTCTGTTGTGCAATCTCTAGCTCTTGAGTACGAATATTAACAGTTTTTTCCAGTTCAGTATTATAATCCGCTATTACTTGCTCCGCCTTTTTAAGTTTTGTTATGTCTGTTGCAATTGTGCCAACATCTTTAATTTGAGTCGTTGAGTCATAAAGAGGAAACTTAACCAATAAATAAGTGTGATCACCATCAGCAAGCCTTATAGTTTCTTCCACTTCTATGGGTCGTTGCTTTTCAAAAACTTGATCATCATTTGTAGAAAAAGCTATACTACCCTGTTCATTAATATTATTTTGATTTACTTGTGCACCTGTCTGCTCAGAAGCAAATGAACCAAAAACTCTTTCATACTCTTTATTTACCATTACATACTGATTCTGCTTATTTATTATAGTGATAATTGCAGGTGCATTATCGAGTATAGCTTGGAAACGTGCTGAACTCTCACTCAGCTGTTTATTTTTTTCGTCAATAGTTGTTTTTGAACGATATAAACTTGTAAGCATTTGGTTAAATGCTTCAGCTAACAGACTTATTTCGTTACGTACTTTAGTGTTAATAGAAATTTTTTGGCTAATTAATAAGTTTAATCTGATACCTTTTATAGCATGGGTCAATTCAGCCAAAGGTTTACGAATTCTTTGATTAAAAACCCAGAAAAATAGTAGCCATAGCACAATTGTTTTTAAAACAGCATTAACAACGATAAAGAAAAAACCCACCTTAACTTCATTCAAAATAACATTCATACTTGAAAACAAGACTACTTCGCCTATATTGATTGGCTGCCCTTCGTGCATAAAGTTAACCGTGAATTTATAGACACTTTCGTCGATATACTGCCCATCATTCTTTAGACCTTCACTGGCTTTGGAAAGGACTAAGCTGGATAAAGTTGAACTAGGCACTTGTCCAGCATGACCAATGATATTGCCATTCTCTCCTTTGAGTATGACTCCTTCAACGGATGGGTAGGCAACTAAACCAGACAAAACACTACTTACCTGTTCTTGATTGACATCCCACAACGCTTTAGCAAGTATCGGTTGAAATGTCTTGGCAATAGCAAACAATTCTTGTGAAACACCAGACTTTGCATGCAGCCACTCACTTACCATATGAACAGAAGTAACTGCTAAGGTAATGAACAAATAAAAGGAAAAAACGACTTTAAGTAACTCGCTAGCAAGTGACTCCGTTATTTTAATAGGTAGACCACTCTTGCTACTGCTCAGTATTTCACTATGCATAACCAAATAAAAACCACCAAAGCAAGTATTTACTTTCTCGTATTTTAATAGGCAATTTGCTTATAACATGCTTATAAACGTTTTTACAAGCTTATAGGTTGCTTATAGTAAGTTCTTTACATTTTATTTACTTTAAGCACTTAAACACCAAATTAGTTGTTAATTTATAAACCACAAAGAGTAAGCAAATAGACACTTTAACAACAATTTTTATCTACTTCTTATAATTGGCATATTTGCTGCCTATCCCTATCTGAGCTTAATTATTGAGCTTAGTTGTACTTTCATTTTTATATGTGTTACCGACAACTGATTGAGCAACTCAAAAAGATATCCTCAAATAGTTAGTTGGAACACAAATACAAAAATATTATTTTCAAGGTATTAATTATGCGTTTAAAAAAATTGATCGTTCCTGTTCTTACTTCTACTTTTTTGCTAAATGTTGGCGCTGCTTCAGCACTTTCTATAAAAGCTGGACCTATCTACAATCAAGCTGACGCAGAACAGAAATGTCCAGAAGCAACAAAACACTATGGCGGTTGGAATGGCCAGTGGAGAACAATAGAAAGTGGCGTCATGTCTGTGTGTGGAGCAGTAAATGGCTTTACTGGTAGTAATCCTTATAATATTAATGTAGGTCCTATTTGGGATAACGCTGACGCTGCACAGAAGTGCCCTTCTGCAACTCAATACTATGGCGGTTGGACCGGTAATTGGATAACTACAGTACCAGGCTCAATGTCAATGTGTGGAACCAATGAAATAGTAAACACTGACTATTAGAGTTTTCATTATAAATAAAGGGATGGCTACTACTCTAAAAGACTAGTCGACAATATTATTATTGCTAGCCATTCTATTTTGTTTTGTTTTAATCAGTTAGTAATTAGCAATATTTTTATTGCTAATTACATTTTACTAATCTAGACTTTAGCAAAATGCAATTAATCATGAAATAGTCATTTTCACCATACTCGAATTTTCTTTATTTTATGTATTCTACTCTACCATCTTTAACTGCAGTATTTACGAGAGTGTTAACGCAGCCCATAGATAAAACCAGTAATAAAGCAGTAATTTATTCCATAAGATATAACTGTTTATAATCCTCAGTTTCTATAAATTTATTCAATGACCGGTTAATTTACTCAATATCCTTTACAGGTACTGTTTTCTTACTAAACATATAGCCTACGTAACTCGTCCTTTGTCTTTTCTAAAATTTGTTTCTGCTCATCATCAAGATTCTTGCTTGCTCGATTAATATATAATACCAGCATTGGCATAGCAGAGCGGGATGCTGTTTCTTTTCGTTACTTACTTTCATCTGCCGATAGTTAGAAAAAATCTACGTACTGGGTATACCATCGAGCTTTCATATCCCTACATGAAAAAAAAATTTATAAACAAGTGTTTCAATTAATGTTTTTCACCCATACAATATATTCAATTTTTAACCACTCTTATTTATTGTTATAAAAGAGTTACTATGACTGTAGCTGTACAAAACTCATACTTATCGCCCCAAACAAATACACTAAAAGAATCAAGTAACGAAAGAAGCACACCAACATTTTTTGGCGTAAAGGGAAGAATTAATCGTCTTAGGTTTTTTATATACAATTTAGGGTTTTCACTCTTATCTAGTATCGTTGCTATTCCAATATTCATGATGGCAGGTGTTTTTATAGCCACAAGTAATAGTGAAAGTGCAATGGGTGCTAACCTTATACTTATGGTTATCCTTTACGGCTTATTCACAATAGGTGGATTAGCGTATTTTATGACAACCTGTATTCGACGTTGTCATGATCTGGGTAAAACAGGCTGGTTAACGTTGCTCATCTTTGTACCTATCCTTAACTTATTTTTCTATCTTTATATGTTATTTGCGAAAGGCGAGGATGATACAAATCAATGGTGTAATGCGCCAATCCCCTGCCCAACATGGCACCAATTAATTGCAGGGATATTTATTGGACTGTTTTTACTTGCCTTTGTTGGTGGAATAGTTGGCTCAATATTAAACTAATAAAAACAGATTTTACTTATTAATTGAGCCCAAGTTACTTAAATGGCCTATTTTTAGAGGCCATTTTTTATTGCATATAAAATGCAGCTTCCAGTTAGTATAGATTTCAACTTGATCATTAATATCCGATACCAGGATTTTGATTAAAGTTGATAGCCCCTCTCATCCAAGATATTGTTGAGTTCCACTTATCAGTTGAATCCAAGCATGATCAAAGTTAATCCACTCCATACTTAGCAAAGATCGCCTTAACTTCTCCGTTTTCTTTCATTTGTTTTAGTATACGGTCATATTTGGGAATAAGCTCTTCTATAATCGGAAAGGTTGATGCTTTAACAAAAGTATTATAATAAGGTTTGTCTTTAACTGGCTTAGGCAAATAACTAATTTTATCACGGTAGTTACCAACCTTAGCCTCATATAGAGTCACCATTGTAGGTAAAGGAACTATGTCAATTCTACCCAACAACAATTTTTTCATATGTAAGTCGTTAATAGGTACTTTGTCCACATAAAAAACACCTGACTCAGCTGCTTGCAAGAATTCTGGCGTATAAGAAAAACCTTCCGTCATTCCCATCTTCAATCCTTTTAAGTCTGAAAATGTATCATACTTAATTTTTCCCATATTTTTGCGCAAAATAAAAAAATGATATTGTGTGGTAATATGAGACTCTTTTGGATATATCAAATATTTTGTTCGCCATTTTTTATAGGAATAAGTAAATACCATATCTAAGGTTTTACCGGTTTTCCATAGTTGTTCCAAGCGCGATGATGAACTAATAATTACCACTTTATAATCAAGATTTAATTGTTTAAATACTCTATCAATGATATCTACATCAATACCAACTAACTTTCCATCATCATCTATATAGCGAATGGGTATTTCTGGAATGCCGCCAATAATTAACTGCCTGGCTATCAGCTGATTACTAATTGCAATAAAGAACACCGTTATAAACAAGCGTTTTATAAAGAGTTGTCTTATCAAAAGTAGCAATACACTCTCTCCTTAGACATGTTCTGTTGACTTTTAGCCTTGTCATGTTAAACAATATAACTCTTATTTATGGGAGCAAGTCAATCAAGAAATTATCAAATCGACTACCATTACTTCCCCAACTATAAGGAGCAATTGTGCCTTGGGTTAAATGACTATCCTCTACATTAAATATTGTCTCATCATCAATGATAATTTGTATATTGCTTCCATTAACAATGATTTTCAATTGATAGGTTTTACCTTGCTGATAAACCACATTATCTTCAGCCAGTAAGGTATAACTGTCGCCTACCCGTTTCACTAAACGTCGATACTGTCGCTGCTTATCCCACGAAAAACGATAGTAATGTTGATGGTCTTGATAACGAAACCCTACCCCTACCGCATCATCATCATCACTGCGTATCAAACAGCTTAACTGGTAGTTTACCCATTGCTTCCCAGGTTGATAAACCAGAAAAGTACCTTTTTTGGTAATATCAGTCACATCTGTTGGTTGACCGAAAACATTCGCATCTTCAACTAACATGCCTTGTGAAATATGCCAGTGGGCAGGTGCTGCAATATTACCATCAGTCACAACTTGCCAAAATGCTTCATTAAACTCACTGAAATCTTCATCCATAACCCGATCAGGAAATTCACTGTCAGTAACAGTTCCATAGTATATTTGTTGAGTATTCAAGTTATTATTTGTTAGTGTGGCTACAACTTTTACTGGTTGTGCTTTATCTACTTCTGCTGCTTGATAATTAACTGCAGCAGTCGTTGTAGCACTTAACTGGCCTATTCCAGTCAATTGCCAGTTATACTGAGTAGTGGGTGCTGAATCATTATCTACAACCACCGATAAACCTACCTGGCTGTTTTCATTAATAATTGCAGGTAACCCCTGTTCAGTACTTATGTGAGGCGGTTTCAAGTCAGTACTTAAATCAGTCACCAGCAACTCACTGAACTCACTACCTATGTTTGCCCAACTATATAGAGCAATAGTACCTTGTAAATAACTATCATCATTTACCTCAAAAATAAGCTGACCGTTAATAAACACTGATATTTGACTACCTTTTGCTATCACTTTCAATGAATAGGTCGCCCAAGGCTGATAACCTATATTATCTTCCGCTAATACGATAAAATTACTCCCCTCACGTTTCACCAGTTGTCGCTTATTCCCTGAACTATTCCAGCCAAACCGGTAATAGTGCTGACTATCAACCACTCGAAACATAACGCCTATTTGGTCATCATCGGTCGACCTCAACTTCATTTCCACTTGATAGTCTACCCAATCATTACCGGGTAAATACTGGATATAAGTGCCTAATTTGACAGGATCAGTTGGCTCTATCGGTGTAGAGTGAACATTGCTGTACTGAATTAATTTGTTTTGTTGAATTTCCCATTGAGCTGGTGATTCAATAGTACCTTCTGTTATTACTTGCCAATTGGCAAAATCAAAATCAGTAAATGACTCTTCTAATAAAGGTGTTGAAGTCTGACTTCCACTATCAGTTACTGTTATTGTCTGTTGCTGGCTAACCGCATTAACCCCATCAGACACCGTCACCTGTAAAACATGCTGTTCAGTTTCACTCACATCATTTGGTGTATATAGGGTTTGTAGGCCATTGCTATTAGATAATTGTCCTCCCCCTGTTATTATTTGCCACTGAATAGTCAGTTGCTCAGTAGGGGTATCAGGATCAGAAACCTCTACAGTTAATTGCGCTTGTTGTTGATCATTGATTTGACTTTCACTCACTTGTAACTGGTTAATAATAGGTAACTTAGGTGACCCTGCGGCCAACTCAGTGACTTGCAAGTTATCAAAAATACTCCCTTCATTTCCCCAACTGTACAATGCTAAGGTGCCCTGTAAAATGGGATTAAGCGTATCTGTGATAGTCAATATCTGCTGCTGATTCACCGAAACCACTAATTGATTACCATCAGCTCGAACAGTTAAATGGTAACTTTGGCCAGTGATATAAGGCTCCTGATCTTCAGCCAACACAATGAAATTGCCATTATAATATTTCACCAATCGACGATACCCTCGTGATTGATCCCAAGAAAACCGATAATAATTTCCTGCACTATCCTGACGAAACATAATGCCAATGGCATCATCATCTTGTGATTGAATATCAACATCAATAACAACATTTTGCCAGTCAAAACCGTGCTGATAGCGTATAAAAGTCCCTAGTTTGTCAGGTATTGAGCCATCATCATTGGGTAATGACCAAATATTACTTAACTGCCTAAGCTGTCCTTGTTGTACTTGCCATATACTGGGCGCTTGCTGATCTCCCTGGTCAGTCACTTGCCAATCAGATAAACCCAGTTGGGTAAAGTCATTAAAATAAAGTAACGGTGGAGCATTTGCGTCAGTTATGATTATTTCTGCAGTTTGGCTAACTTGATTAACCCCATCAGATACCGTCACCTGTAAAACATGCTGTTCAGTTTCACTCACATCATTTGGTGTATATAGGGTTTGCAATTCACTATCATTAGATAACTGTCCTCCCCCTGTTATTATTTGCCACTGAATAGTCAGTTGCTCAGTAGGGGTATCAGGATCAGAAACCTCTACAGTTAATTGTGCTTGTTGTTGATCATTGATTTGACTTTCACTCACTTGTAACTGATTAATAATAGGTAACTTAGGTGACCCTGCGGCCAACTCAGTGACTTGTAAGTTATCAAAAATACTCCCTTCATTTCCCCAGCTATACAATGCTAAGGTGCCCTGCAAAATGGGATTAAGCATATCTGTGATAGTCAATATCTGCTGCTGATTCACCGAAACCGCTAATTGATTACCATCAGCTCGAACAGTTAAATGGTAACTTTGGCCAGAGATATAAGGCTCCTGATCTTCAGCCAACACAATGAAATTGCCATTATAATATTTCACCAATCGACGATACCCTCGTGATTGATCCCAAGAAAACCGATAATAATTTCCTGCACTATCCTGACGAAACATAATGCCAATGGCATCGTCATCTTGTGATTGAATATCAACATCAATAACAACATTTTGCCAATCAAAACCGGGCTGATAGCGTATAAAAGTCCCTAGTTTGTCAGGCATTGAGCCATCATCATTGGGTAATGACCAAATATTACTTAACTGCCTAAGCTGCCCTTGTTGTATTTGCCATATACTGGGCGCTTGCTGATCTCCCTGGTCAGTCACTTGCCAATCAGATAAATCCAGTTGGGTAAAGTCATTAAAATAAAGTAGTGGTGGTGCATTTGCATCAGTGACAGTAATTTCTACAATTTGGCTGACTACATCGGTACCATCAGAGACCTCAAGCAGTAACTGATGTTGCTCACTACTAGTGACATCTGTTGGCGTATAATTAATTGAGTTCGCTGATACTGAACTAATTTGACCATTACCCGCCACTTGTTGCCACTGATAAGTGAGTGGTTCAGGTCCATCACTATCAGTAGCAAACACTGTTATCGTCGTACTTTGCTCATCAGTAATTGGGTTGGCATCAATAACAACTTGGTTAATCACTGGAAGCTGATTAGTTTCGCCAGAAGGACTCTCAATACCATAGTTAACGGTTGTCACTCGACTATTGCGCAGCCCTGCTGCAATAGTCATTGCTTTAATCACAACCGGTTGGTTAACGGCAAAAGGGCCTGTATAAACTAATGATTGAGCAGTAGGCTCCGAGCCATCAAGTGTATAATAAATAATACCCAGCTGTTGTTGAGTTTGCATGGTGACATTAATAAGCCCAGAGTAATCTCCACTAATTGGGCTGATGGTAGGTTTAATAGCTCTTTTTCCAAGCTGTGGGTGCTCCCATCCAACGGGCTTATACAACCAAACATTCCCTTCAATATTACCTTGCAATCCCATAAATACATCTAACTGTGTAATATATTTCCACTTTCCTAATACCCCTACGCCCGGTCCTATACTGGGGCCTTGGGTTTGAGATACAGGCATTTTTATTATTTGCCAGCCATCAGATGATACCGAAGCAGGCGGATAAAGCGCCCATACATCACTATAACCTTCCCACAATAAGTAACGATGACGATTAGCATCGTAGTCCATACCAAAATTATCATTCACTGCAAACTGACCGCTTAAATCAGTAAAATTAACCGGCTGATTACGATTGTCACTTCCTGCCTTAGCTAAATCCCAAAAAGTAAAAGTACTAACCCCTGATCGAATATAAATATTTAAAACAGGATCATACAAACCAGCCCCCTGACCACCAATGCCACTCCAATAAATACCCACGAGTGATACTTGATCCAAGCTCGGATTATTCACATCATTAATTATATATTTATACAGATTAGCTCCTGTCCCAGGGCCAGGGCGAGCATTAATATATACAACTTCTTTGCCATTTTCCTGAGTATAAGCTGATGTTCCATTAACAAAACTGTATGGTAAAGGTGGATTGCCGGGAATATTCTGGTAAATATCCCGATTTTCCCACATTTCTCCACCAATAATTTCTAACGTTGGTTGTTCCCGTTGCACATGAGAACCTGTCGTTCCTCCAACTTTATTTCCATCCGCTTTATTGGGATCAAATAAATAAGGCCCGGTACGAATTACAGTAAATGGATCGATTTCTCTTAAGTACGCATCACCATTGTTATAGGCAGCCCCACCAAATGTGAGAAAGCGATCCGCTATAGGCAAAAACAGTTGATTATCATAAGTATGAGCAGCTATAGGGGCCGCATCCACCCCATCAATGGCTATCCAGTGATTAAGCACACTTCGGGTAATTTCACTGGGTAATGATGCCCGTTCCCACTGTCTTGTAGTACCTCTCCAACGATATACATCATTACCTGGATAGTTAGCATGACCACCACCATAAATAATTAAATCACCTCGATTACTATCCCAAGCAAAGGAACTCCAAGCACCAATAATAGTTTGCGGTGTTATTGGTATAATTCCATCATAAAGTGGGCGAAGCTCGGGGGGCGTCCAAACATCACTAAACTGATTAAGATTCACTTTGACCCAGCTGCCTTCTGGAAGCAACTCAACAATAGCAACTAACCCAGTTAAATCTGGTGCTGCGAGTACTTTTGGTTGAATAACAAGTAATAACAGGCTAGCAATAAAAAACCATTGTTTAGTGTATTTATTAATTAACATAGTAGGACTTTACTATTAGTTATAAATTGTCTTATGGATTTCATTTAGAAGTAAATAACTTGTCATCTAAAGTTAGCAGAAATCTTAAGAGTTTGTTAAAGTGACTTAGCTTAAAGTATTTCATCAGAGGTAAGTGAATTTCAGTATTCAAGCTGAACTCGTCACTTCCTTGATTAAAACAGCTCTTTACCTAAATACTCTAATGACATATCAAAACATTAAGGAAAAGGAAAACCTATGAGCAAAAATATCGTACTTTGTTTTGATGGCACCTGGAATCGACCAGATGACCCTGACGATGAAACCAGTCAGGAAACGAATGTACGACTCTTTTACAAACAACTCATTAATAAGTCGCAACCAAAAACCACCTCTGACCAACAACTTGCTTTCTATGATGAAGGCGTTGGCTGCCATTGGTACGATCGCATCCGTGGGGGTATTTCTGGGTTTGGTTTAACCAAAAATATTCTTGAAGGTTACTACCATTTATGTCATAGCTTTCAAAAAGGCGATAGAGTCGCACTAATAGGCTTCAGCCGTGGTGCTTTTACTGCTAGATCATTGGCAGGCCTTATTTACAGCTGTGGCTTGATTCCTACAGTAACACTATCAGAGCATACGATTGAAGAAGCTTGGGAAGTTTATAAAGAAGCAGAAAAGCCCGAGAGAAATGCTTATAAAGCCAGACACATTTCATGCCCCATTGAAATGATAGGTGTATGGGATACCGTCGGTTCGCTTGGAATACCAATAGGGTTGTTAAAAAAAATTTCAGACAAGCTGGTACAATTTCACGACACTCGTTTAAATCCTGAGGTAAAAGCGGCTTACCATGCCCTGGCTATAGATGAACAGCGCTCAACCTTTGAGCCAACCCTTTGGGAAGATACCAGTCAGTCCCCTAATCAAACAGTTGAACAGGTATGGTTTGCCGGGGTGCATGCAGATATTGGGGGAGGCTATGTAAAAAGACATCACTCTAATGTCAGCCTTGCCTGGATGATCAGTAAAGCCAAACAGCATCAGTTACAGTTTAAAGAGCCCCTCACACCTTTGAACCATGATATTAGCCAACCTCACCATGACTCTTACCATTTATTATTTGGTAGAAAAAAACGTCGAGTGGCAAGTACTTCAGATAGAGTGCATCAAACCGTGCAAGAAAAGATAAACACAACGCCAGCTTATACTCCGCTTGCTCTTGTCGATCGAGAACCTGAAGGGTTAAACCCATATCAGATTGTGAAATAAACGAAAAAGGCATCTGAGTTTAATTCATTCAGATGCCAGATTTTCCATCTTTATTATTTTTATACGTCTTGAAAGGTATATTCTACTTATAGGTGGCTTTTAAGGTAACCCCTTTATAACTTGAGTAGCCCCTAATCATGATCTGATATTTACCAGAAGCCGGACGGGTAAAGTTACATACCTCATCATTACCCCATTGGTATGGACGACAGTCGTAGTTGGTTCTACTTGGCTTGCCATTACGTAGTACATACATATCTGCATCACCTGAACCACCTGACATTTCGACTTTTAATAATGACTTACCAGCAGGAACATTGATAAAGTAGAATCTTTCACTACCAAACTTCCCATCCAACCCTGTTACAGGCACACCATTTTTCAACTCACCATCAGTTGGATCTGGGCCTGGATCATCATCACAGGCATTGACACCTACTGTTTTAAATGCCGCTACTACATCCTTTTCACTATATCCCAAGTCCTTACTGGCCTTCTTAACTCCACAGCCCCCTTCATCAAAGGTTGAGTTTTTAGTCCAATGGGCTTGGTTAGCTAAAACAAAAGCTCGAAACGCTTTTTCTGTATTCCAGCCCGGTTTATGTGAAAGAAGGTAAAATGCCCGGTTAAACACACCTGAACTGTAGTGTACATTTAAACCATCATAATAGTCATCAGCATGCCCAATAGAGCGACCATCTTTAGTGGGATCTTCAAAATATCTTAGTGCTTTACCCACTGCGCCTTTGAAAATAGTTCCTCCTACCAGCCAGTCATTTCTCATATTGGCAGGGCGATCACTATTCATATAATATTCTGATGCTTCACCAGAAATATCAGAGAATGCTTCATTCATACCACCAGACTGATTACGATATTCTAATCCTGAATTTTGTTCAGTAAAACCATGACTGACTTCATGGGCAACTACATCTAGGCTAACCAAAGGGTAAAACCGGCTAGCACCATCACCAAAAGTCATTTGCCGGCCATCCCAAAAAGCATTTTCATAATTACGACTATAATGCACTCGAAGTTTTAACTTAAATGTTAAAGGCGCTGAATTAAACCAGTCTTTAAACATATCAAAAACAACATTACCAAAATAGTGTGCATCATTTAATGGCGAGTATGCACCATTTATTTCCTTATGAGTGTTTTCATCACAGGAAAATGAATGTATTTTACCACCAGAGGTCGAATGATTTAAATCAATTGTAGCAACATTGACGCTATCCATACTACAGGTAGAGCCATTCACTTTCACATCCATCATCCCATAGTCTTTACCAAAATAATACTTGCCTGTTTTTTCATTACCACCAGGCCCTTTACCTACTTTTTGATGAGCCAAGCCTTCCCATTGATCAATGATACTTCCATCTACTGCATCCATTATTACAAAAGGTCTGCTTGGCTTTTGACTATCAATCACAAATGAAACTTCATAGACAAGTTTGGCAGCACCTGTTTCATCTTGTATTATATAAAGCGTTGCTTGCTCATTATGAGTAGCTTGACTAGCATCAATATTTAAAGTGGATTTAGCATTATATAACGCTTCACTTTCATCAAAAGCAGCAATTGCAGAAGGTAAATCATTAGTGACATTATCCAATAATGAGCCACTAATATTACTGTATACGCCCATCACTGATAGGTCAGCAGCAATTGAAGCATTTCTTATCGGAATATTTTGATAATATTGTTGAAGTTTTTGTTTTACTTTACCATTAGGCAAAACTAGTGTTTTTACTGGCTTAAAGTCGTAATTAGAGTCCATTGCTAGCATGGCATTAATATCATTACCGCTATCTAATAATGCACTTAACTCATCAACTTCAACATAGTCGGCAGCATAAGAAGAAATTGCAAGTAAGCTAGTTACTGCCACTGCAAGCGGCTTAAGTTGGTACTTTTTCATCGTCTATCCCTGTTTAGATACTATGATTCCATTCCCAAACCAGCAGAGTGCTGGGAGGAGTTTTAAGAGCGGCCGCAAAATCGTCAGTAACTTTAAAGATGCACAAGACCAACCCGCAATGCAAAAAAAAATAAGTACAAACCGAACCAAAGCACTCAAATTAAGCCCCAACGGTAAGCAAGCAGATCAGTTAGGCTTTGCTTTATAGTGAATTCTTTATACTTTAGTATAATACTGAATAATCAGGCAGGAAAAGCAACATCGTAGATAATCTATAGGAATATGAAACCAAAAAAATAAAACACATGAATTATAAAAAAACAAAAAGACAACAATAATTTCTCACAACCTTAATCAACTGCACTAATTTATAGCATCATCCAGCTTAAAATCATTAGCTGTAAGGGTACAATTAATAGTTATAAAAATAAATAATAGCAAGCACCATCTACTATTTTTCATAAAGCCAAATGTAAACTCTCTTTTTTAGCAAAGTAACAAATATTTCACAAATTGATAGGAGCCCACTCAACTCACTTCAACCAACAACAATATTTACTATTCGCAATTTAAAACTATTCATCTATCAAATACGAGTTAATAATGTTTTTATAAATGCCTTCTCGCTTAATTTTATTAAGACTTTCCTTAAACTTAGAAACAGTATTATTATCTGTATCTTTATTAAAAGCCATATAATACCCTTCTGTAGACAAATCAGCTAAGTGAAACACTTTTTTTATAGTATACTTTGGCAGGAGCTTTCTTTTTTTTACTAAATAATATGCTGCTAGCTCATTCATCGGCCATAAGTCAATGCGTCCCTTAAGTAGTTTGAATAAATTCTGATCATGATTGAGTGAAGTAGAAATCTCACTACCTATTTTAAAGCCTTTATCAATCAAATATTGCTCTCTAACATCATTCATTACAGTACCCAACGTATACTGTTTTGCTTCATTTAAAGAGCTAATTAAAATATCATCTCTATTATGTAAGGAGAATAAATAAAATTGAGCAGGAGAAATAACTCCTACCCATTTAAATAGCTTTTCTCGCCTTTTGTTTCTCCCTAACGGGAATATTAACGTGTTTTTTTCAGTTAATGCAATGTTATACGCCCTTACCCATGGGTAAACACTGATTCTCAATCCATTCAACTTCAAGTCGTTTAGTACGGTCTTAACAATCTCTGTGCTTATTCCTTCTAGCTGCCCATCAATATAAATACTATAAGGAGGAAAATACTCAGTTATAATCTTAATATGCTCATTAGCAATAGAAACTTGCATCCATATTAGAAAACAAAAAAAGCAGCTCATTATTGACTTCATATTTACCCAAACTAGCCAAAAGCCTTAACATTCATTAACTATAAGCTATTACCAGATAAAATTATAAATCAATTATAAAACCAGAATTACTTGCAATGCTCTTTGTTTACAGCCACAAATATATCCCATATAGAAGGATTACCCATCATTTGAGTCGCTTTAAGCTTCAAAATAAAATGGTATATACTCACAGCGAAGGGTTATTTAGACGAAATCACCAAACTGATAATAATGCCAAACTAATTTGACTGGATAAGATTGAAACAGCCTTAACTAGCCGAATGTAAATACCAAGACGGCATTTATAAAAATCATCCTTGAGTGAGTATAAATTTGCTATTGAAAACAGCCCCCAACATTATCTATGGAGTACTAATAGTCCACAGACAAAACAAAGTAGTATTTATTTTTACAGATATTTTAAGTATATTGAGCAAAGGAAATACAGCCACAGAAGAAGTTGCTACCTTATTTAGAATATACACGACTAGTGAAACAGTAATAGCTTGAAAAAATAGCCTCTTAGCTATACTTACAGAATTAACAAGCTAGCAGGTATATATCAATGCCAAAAAAGCTTATCGCTTCACTATTTGCAATACTTAGCTTTCTAAGTGTTGCTGATACTAATCGTGTCAATATTTTAATGGTTTTATGGCGTGGAGATACACCAGCAGAAATTGGTTTTAAGCAGCAACTAAATAACTATGGATACGACGTTTGGTATACTGTTTTTGATGCGAAGCAAAACAGAGATGATTTAGTTTGGTTTGTCCAATCCGAAATAAAACCAAACCTAAAATACTATGATTACATTTATACTTTTGGTACAACAGTATCTAGCTTGGTAAAGCAAAGACAAGTTTCTACGGTCCCACAGCTATTTATGGTTGTCTCTGACCCCGTTAAAGCTGGGCTTGTCAAGTCATTAGCAGAACCAGTGGGTGGAAACATAACAGGCACTACTAGTAGTGTCTCACTGTATAAGCAGTTATATAATGCTAAAAAGCTTCTAGCTTTCACTAAAGTTGGTTTTCTATTTAATCCTAGAGAACTAAATTCTCAACATATTTCAAACAAACTCTTTAGCTTACAATCAGAACTGGGTTTTGAAGTTAAACGATTTAGAATCAAACCTGATAAAGAAGCCTCTATTAATGATTTTAATATAATTATGACAAAAATTGTCAACACAGGCATCAATACTGTTTATTTATCCAGTGATAGTTTTCTATTATCAAAGCGAAAACTGATAGCGCAATCGCTCATAGCCCATAAATTGAAATCTATCGCATCTGAGGAGGCGTTTGTACTAGACGGTGCTTTGTTAGGTACTGTTGCCAGCTACGAAAAGTTAGGACAACAAGCGGCTGATATTATCCACAAACACCAGCAAGGTGAGAAGATTGCAAATATGAAAGTTGTCACTCCTCAACAAGTCAAGTTCATTATTAATGCAAATACGCTAAAAAAAATAGGACTAGAAGTTAATCCTTCTCAGCTAAAGGATGTGACATTCATCGGCAGTGGTTGATAGCTACAAAAAATCGCTTAATAAAGATGAGTATACTCTTGACTGTGAAAACACCGCGCTATAACACTTTATAGTGGTCCCTAAAAATGATTCATGATAAGTATAATATCCCCTGTAGCAAAGCTTGTGGTAACCATAGGTAAATATCAGTTAATAATGACTGATAGGTTATACCACATCTGTTAGCTGTCACTTTAATAGCTTGATTAATTGATGTTGTATTCTTACAAGCTAATAAAAACTCATATTGCCAGTTTGTGATTGACTCTACTTTAACTCGATAATTGTTCCGGTAAAGAATAAGATGCTCTGCTTTTGGCTCAGGTAAATTAGCTGACTGATTAGAGTCTAGTTTTTGTAAATATTCAGCCAGTGGAAATGAATAACACCCCAATCGCGCTGTCTTAGATAAAGCTACAGATGAGTTATCAATAACAGGCAATATATCAAGATCAACGTAAATGTTTGTGTCATTTTCATGGCCAACACACCGTATCAGCTCCACACGCTGTCGTTCCAGTTTAGCCAGCTCAATCGGTAGTAATAACTGTTTTTCAAGCTCAGGGGAAATATCATCTCCATGGGGTCGTGTACGTGCTAAAAAATCAGAAAAGCCTTTACCTAACTCAAACAATGTAAAAGAACTGGAAGGTGTTTCCATAATATAAGCACGAGCAAACGTGTCAAACAGTGGTTGGCCTAGCATTGTGCATAATGCAGAGTAATCAGCTCGTAAGCACTCTAGCAGCCTGGCTACATAGCCATTTGCATAAATAGCTAAACGAGGCTTGCTGCCTATATGACCTTCCACAATCATTTGCTCAGCAGTTAAGTCATACTCTTGTTCCGCAGCTTGTAATCCATAGTAAAGCCCACTTTTATGGGTTGTTACTGCTTGAAACCATTGCTGGTGTCTGCTGAGGCAGATCTTGACTGAACTTCCACCGTCCCATCCCCCTTGCTGATTACAAGATTCACTGATTAATTTTAACTGACTCACCTGAGCTACCTAACTGAAAGTTAATTGGGTTTGAAATCATCTGCTGTGTTGATTCAAAAACAGCTGTATTGGGTATTTGCCCATTAATCACTTGTTTCGCTTTAAATACTTCCTCTGTTAATTGAGGGTAATCGGGTATATTAGCATCCCACTCTAATAAGGTAGAAACGCCTCCTGTCAGATGATGCACACGCTGATAAAGAAGCCAAACCTCTGTAGGGACAGGTTGATCATGGGTATCGATTAAACAATCACCATTCTTTGTTGGGCCTGCTAAATGCACTTGAACAATGTTCTCATGGGGTAAATTTTCAATATAAACCCATGGATCAAACCTATGATTATAGGCAGACACAAAAACATTGTTGACATCTAACAGTAAGCCACAGGCCGTCAATGCCGTTAGCTCACTAAGAAACTCCCACTCTGTTAATGTAGACTGTGTAAACTGTACATAAGTACTTGGGTTTTCCAGAATAAGGGGGCGTTCAAGAAAGTCTTGTACTTGCCTAACACGCTCTGCTACATACAGCAATGACTCTTCAGTTAACGGTATAGGCAACAGGTCGTGGGTATTGATACCGGCAATACCTGTCCAGCATAAATGATCAGAAACCCATTGGACTTGTATCTCATCAGCCAGTTGCTTTAACTTATTCAGATAGTCCCTATCTAAAGGATCACTACTACCAATTGATAGCGAAACCCCATGCATAACAATCGGTACTTTCTCTCTAAGCGAATTTAACACATACCGATCATAGCCATAATTATCGATAAAGTTTTCACTGATAATTTCAAACCAATCAACCTGCGGTTCATTTTGCATTAGATGGGGAAAGTGCTGATTTCTAAGCCCGACGCCTAAGCCTAAATGAGTCAGACCCAGGCGCCTTTTGCAGGATTGTTGTTTACTTATCATGTGGAAGGAGGAAATGCTAAGCGTAAATCACTAACAGCTGGTGGCGAGCTTGGTGATGATTTTCCACTGGCTTCAAGTGACTTACAATATGCCTTCCAGGCAATTTGGTAAACAGAGTCACCTTCTTTAAACTCAATATGACCATCCACTGGATCAGACGTACAATCAGACCCAGTAAATTTATATACCTGCATTTCACCACTACAAGGATAAAGCTGTGCAGCAGACATCGGCACCGCACAACCACCAAAGCCCCCACAAAAATTATTGCCAGGTGCAGTATAAAGCCCCGAGTCAGCGCTTGTATTTCCACTGTTTGAGCAATTTCCACCACCACTCACACTATGGACAAAACCACAACCACCTTGTCCTTTACATTGATTAGAGCCCTTACAGCTATGATAAACAGCTTTAGAAGCACAGCTTTGGGTTTCCTCTCCAGTATAACTAAGTCCTTGGCACGCATGATACATTTGACCTGATTTAACCTTTTCAATACCCAGTGACAAATCAGGGGCTTTGCCAAATATAGCCCAACAAATAGAGACTCGATCGCCTGAACCAAACATTGAGGGTGAAGGAAACTCCGTATTTGGGTTTTGCCAATATTGATTTAATACACTTGTAATACCGTAGATAGAACCTGCCGCTGTTTGACTGAACAACTGGTAATTTGATTCCCGACCTTCTAACTTGAGGTTATTTAATGCACAAGCAATATCATTTGGATCAGGTAGAACCTCTTGATATTTATTACAACCATAATATTCAGTTTTTAAATCATCTGCTGTCCAGTGGTGCTCTGGATCAGTATGCCACTTTTCCCAAGTCACAATTTGACCAAGTTTACTTTTAACCTCGATAAATCGTTCATAATGGTCATTCATACCATTATCAGCACGTGCTGCGGCAATATTACTATGATTGTACTCTAACTGACCTTTAGCTGAATAGTTTGGATAATCTTTTTCTAATGCCAGCTTATCAGGGCGATACCTAACTTTAACACTTCTTAAGTGCTGAATTTTCAATAAGTGATCTTCTAAGGGTATAGTTTTTAAGGCTAACATTAAGTCTCGATCTGACTTATTCTGTTCTTTTTCTAAATGACTAAAAACTAAAGCGCGAATATTTTTTATATCTAACAGATTGGTATCTTCACCTTCTGCTTTGGGGTGTTTGGCGTTAGGCTCATTATTAATAAAAGCCAATATTTCTTCCAGTTTTTCTTTCAAATGACCATTTGTCTGCGCTTTGCGAATAAGCCGTTCAACTATATTTTTTGCTGTAGTGGTAAGAAAGTCTAAGGAAGGTGCAACTGTACTACCTTCACCTTGATCAGTAATCGCATTAATCATGGTAAAGACTTTTTTCTTAGCCACTTCTGCTGTATGCTTTGCACTGTCCTTAGTTTTATTCTTAACAGTTGCATCAAATTTAGGGTATTCCTCATATGGGTGTCCACTATCCACCGCATTAAACTGGTCACGTTGCATAGAAACTGGCTGATAAAGGGCCTCCCAAAGGGTTGTATTATCGCTGTACCTAATCTCAAGGTATTGAGTTAAACACTTATACATATAACCAATGGAGCCAAACAATGGTAGGTTACTCTCATTATAATCTTCTTGCCAGCCTTTAAAGGGGACTGAAGGAAAATACTTATCACGGCACAATTCGTATTTAATCTGGCAATTTTTAAAGTGTTTATCTGTACCCAGCTCTTCTTCAGCAACATCTGAAGGCTCTTCTATTGCCAAAAACAGATCTAACTGATTCTCATCCACTGCTCCCAGCCTCACTTTTACATGGCTATAATGCTTAGTATCACGCAAATCTAAAATATGAGGAATAGTTGTTTTATCGTCACCATAGCAAATCCAACCAGCGTTTTCATTCTGCAATTCTTTACTGGTAAATGTGGGTGCAACACCCACGCTGCTGGCTATATTTGCGGCTAATTGTAAATGCAGCATCTCATCGATAAAGACACTATAGATAGTATTAAATGCTTTTTCATTCTCAGTAATTGGCTTTGCTACCGGTGCAGAACCTGGCCATCGATAGCCTAAATAAAGCTCATTATTAGAATTAATTTCATGCATCCCTTTAATTGAGTAAAGGGTTGTCATATAAAGGGGAATTGTAAAAAGTTCTACATTAACAGCAGCTTGAACTAGTGCTTTTACAGCTGAAATATCCGTATTGACATATTTAGGATCACGCTTTTTAAGTGCAGTTGCGTTTTTATTTTTTTCTGCGTCCATACCAGGCTATCCTTTTTTATTTATACTATTTATATTTTTATTAGTCAATACTTACATATTGGCTAAATTTTTATAGTGACAACAATGACATCTCGGCTACTTACCTGTATTCGCGATGGCTATTTGCGCATTTACACAAATAAATGGTTCATTATCAGAGCTTTGATTTTCTAACGCCTCCTTGCTATAAATATTAACTGATAATTACACTTTTTTTACGATTTTATTTTCCAGATCATATTTTTTAAAATTTCTTCAAACCAACCGCAACTTAGGCACTCTAAAGTTAGTTGGTTATTGCATTAAGTTCAAACTACTGCTAATAAGCTTCAACATTGCTTGGAGCATATTTAGTATTCCCTATAAAGGCTAGATTAGTCACTATTCTGACAGAATAGGTGAAATACCCCTTCGTCTACTAAGTAACTATTTAGGATTTTTAAAAAGCATAAGAAAGGAGATAACATATGGACCGCTATCCACTAGATTGTTTTGACCATGTTGTGGTTTTAATGCTAGAAAACAGGTCATTTGATAATTTATTGGGTTTGTTGTATCAAGAAGGCGTACCTCGGGATAAGCAGTTTTCTGGCTTACAAGACATTCATTTTTCAAATCCTATTCCATCAAGAGCAGCTAATGGCTGTTATCAGTCTGTTGACTTTTATACCGAAATAAATGACTCCGTTGCCTACCACCAACCATTTCCTGACCCAGGTGAAGTATATCAACATGTTAATACCCAATTGTACAATCATATTAATGAAGAGAATATTGGTGTAACAGAAGAGGTAATGCAACCGCCTTTCAACTTACCTTCTAGCCATTCAACTCCGTCAATGAAAGGGTTTGTTAATGATTATATCAATACCCTACAAGTACAGTGTGAGTATCAACCATTACCTACCTATAATGACTATAAAGTTATTATGCAGTGTTTTACGCCTAAACAAGTTAATGTATTGGCAACACTTGCTAAAGAATTTTCAGTTTTTGATCACTGGCATAGCTCTGTGCCTAGCCAAACTTGGTGTAATAGAGCTTTTTGGCATGCTGCTAGCTCTGGCGGGCTGGTACTAAATCCAACAGTCATATCAGCTAAAAACCAACATCAAGATACAATACCAGCAACTACCAACCACCCTCAAACAACAACTAATACAACAACCTCCACCATCACAACGGCTTATTCTACAACGACCACTACAACAACTGTCACCTCCACTCAGTTCTCGAATACAATATCAAAAACTAAACACTATACCTCTTTTGAAGAATGGAGCAGACAGGTATGGACAAAACCCACTTTGTTTGACCGGTTAGATGATAACAAAATTTCTTGGCGTGTTTATGCCCACCAACTACCATTAAGCGAAAGTGGCAATACCAAGTTTACTTTTAGCTTAACTTATTTCATCCATGGTTTTTACTGTAAAAAAGCTAAAAAATTAAACCCTATTGAAAAATTTTATCAAGATTTAGGTAATGGGTGTTTGCCTCAATACTCTTTTCTAGAACCCAACTATTTTGGGCAACATAATGACCAACATCCATCAGCAGCTAAAGTACCTCATAGTTTTGGATCAGATGAAAGAACCCATTTAGGTACGGTACTGTTAGGGGAAGAACTTATTTGGCAAGTTTACACAGCAGTTAAAAACAGTGCTTACAAAGATAAAGTATTGCTCGTAATTACTCATGATGAACATGGAGGTTGCTTTGATCATGTCCCACCACCCAACACGGTAGCGCCTGATGAATGTGACGGACAGTTAGGTTTTGATTTTAAGCGACTGGGGGTTCGAGTACCTATGGTGATGATTTCATCCTATATTCACGCAATGCTCGACTTTTCAGCCTATTAATTTAGATAACTGTAGTGGAGCATTGCCTTGGTTCCTATTAAATAATACACATAAGCTGTGCGATAACAGCTTGCGGGTCATTCGATTAGTCAAACTCCACAGGGTTCTGCCTTTGGTCCGCTGAATATTAAACCTTTCTACTAGCTGACCAATGGTTGTCTCAACTCGTCGTCGTAACCGATTAAGCTGGCTCCTCCAGGACTTGGGTAAAGGATCAATCATGTTATCTCTAACCGGGGTTTCTAGCTGAAGCGATTTTAACTCTAACAATTCAGCTTTAAATTCAGCCCCCAAATAACCTTTATCCCCTAACAACATGCCTGACGGCATACCTTCTGTTAACTCCCATACAGCTTCCCTTTCGCCATCACTTGCTGGGGTTAATGTAAATCCTGCTATGGCTCCATGAAAGTCAATAATGAGGTGCCCTTCAAAGCCATAATAGGTTTCCCCCTTGGATGCACAATAGCCATACTCAGCCTCTTCTTTAAAGCGGCGGCAATTTCTTGCACGTTTAAAGTGGCTAACAGGCAAAGGAAAACCATCGACAACATGTATAGGATCATTAATAGTACCCAGCTCAGCTGTTACTTGCTTTTGTAATTGTTGTTTTATCGCCCATAAATTAGCAGCTTGTTTAGCAAACTGGCTTCTTGAGCCTATGCCTGGAAAATACGCTTTCCAATGCTCTTTGAAGTATTTCCAGATAGCGGTATCAGCATCAAGGCCTTGAAATTCACCAATTAACTCCATGGTAATGACTTCTGCATCCGACAGTGAGGGCTTAATTCCTCGCTGACGTAATCGCCGTTGTTTTAATAAATCAGTTAAAACATCATCGACCCAACAATAAGTAGTTATGATAAACTCTTCCAGTGACATTCCCTTTCCTTGATATCCCTGTTTTCGCAAACTTAGGATGGGGTTAGGGTTTGTCATTTCAAGTTATTAAAAGTCGAGCATCGCGTTATATTCATAAAAATACTATTATCAATAATCAGTTTGACCATACCTCTTTTATCAAAACAATGTGTAATAAGTGGAACCTGGAGGGACTTACCAATAGGGATAAACATGCAAACTCATTTGAACAAGTTTTCAGTTCAACAAAAAGAAAAGACGCTTGGCCAGATATTCCAGAGCCAATACCAAACTATGAGCCTAAGTTAGAGATAAAAAATTATTTCCACTCACCTTTGAATAGTCTGCAAAAAAGCATGCTTCACTTTATCATAGGTTACGCAAAACAACGTGGTGTTAGTGTCGACCAATATGGCAATATCAATATTCAAACCTTAGGAGAGGCTATCCCCTTATTAAAAGAGATAAGTACACTATTTTTTTCCAAAAGTAGCGACTAACTATTTATATGACCAAAGCGAAGTTTATAGAGTCCTTTGTATGCAAAGGGCTCTATAAACCACTCAAACTTCTATCCCAATCTTTCCAAACCACTTCAAAACCCTTTTGCTTAATAATTTCAGCCATGACGGCTGGGCTTCTTTCATCAGATATTTCAAACTGTTCCAATGCCTGCTGACTTTCTTCTGCGTAACCGCCAGGCTGGGTGCTGGAACCTGCACTTAAACTGGTTATCCCTAAAGGTAATACATTATTTCGAAAATGGGCTGATTCTCGAGTTGAGAGTGATAATTCGACATCGGGGTTAAATAGCCGATAAGCACAAATTAATTGGACTAATTGGCGATCGGTCATGATTGACTTGGGTTGAAATTCGCCAGCACAAGGACGCAGCCGAGGGAATGAAATCGAATATTTAGTTTGCCAATAAGTGCGTTGTAAATAGTCTAAATGAACAGCCACATGATAACAGTCAGTACGCCAATCCTCTAAACCAATTAAGGCACCAATGCCTATTTTATGAATACCTGCTGCCCCTAACCGATCGGTGGTATGGATACGATAATGAAAATCTTGCTTTTTTCCTTTTAAATGGTGTTTTGCATAGGTGATAGGGTTATAGGTTTCCTGGTAAACCAAGACCGCATCCACCCCCAACTCGATCAGCTCTTCATATTCATGTTGCTCTAATGGCTGCACTTCCATAGAAATATGGGAAAATGCTTGCTTTAACTGGGGCAGCACTTGGCGAAAATAAGCCATACCCACCCGGTGTTCAGACTCCCCCGTCACGATGAGTACATGATCAAACCCCATGCGCTTAATGGCAACAATTTCAGCATTCAGCTGTTCACTATTTAATGTGGTACGACGGATTTTATTATGAATGGAAAAACCACAATAGCTGCATATATTTGCACACAAATTAGATAAATACAGCGGTATATACATTTGCATTGTATTGCCAAACCGCTGGCGGGTTAACTGCATACTCCGTTGTGCTAGTTGTTCCAAAAACGGTTCAGCCGCTGGCGAAATAAGCGCTTGAAAATCATCAAGTGATAATCGCTGGCGGGATAGTGCCCGTTCGACATCAACCGTGGTTTTACTCATGATAGCGAGTCGGCTGTCATCCCAGTTTATTTGTTGCAACCGTTCGTTAAAACTCATACGGCATCCTCTAAAAATGCCGTTAATGGGCTTGAAGCAACGGCTTGTGATTGCTGGCTAGCCAACCCTGATTCAAACGCCATTCGCCCTGCTTCCACTGCTAAAGCAAAAGCACGACTCATGACGACTGGATCAGCAGCCACAGCCATCGCCGTATTCACTAATACGGCATCTGCTCCCATTTCCATAGCCGCAGCTGCATGACTGGGTGCGCCTAAACCGGCATCCACAATAACCGGCACTTTTGACTGCTCAATAATAATCTCCAGGAATTCCTGGGTTTTTAACCCTTTATTAGAGCCTATCGGCGATCCCAATGGCATCACCGCAGCCGTGCCCACTTCTTCCAAGCGTTTACATAATACTGGGTCAGCATGAATATACGGCAACACCACAAAACCTTCTTTTGCTAGTATTTCGGTTGCTTTTAAGGTTTCAATTGGGTCTGGCAATAAATAACGCGGGTCTGGGTGAATCTCCAATTTTACCCAGTTGGTTTCCAACGCTTCCCTTGCTAATTTCGCAGCAAATACCGCTTCTTTTGCTGTGCGTGCTCCTGATGTATTAGGTAATAAATTCATACCATTCGCCATTAATGGCTGTAAAATATCATCAGTTTGGTTATCTAAATCCACCCGTTTTAAAGCCATGGTCACTAATTCAGAACCTGAAGCCTGTAATGCCGCGACCATGGTGGTTTTATCATTAAATTTGCCAGTCCCGGTAAATAACCGAGACCGAAATGTTTTATCTGCAATGGTTAACATGATTTATCCACCAGCGATTGCTTTAAATAACATCACTTGATCATTTGCCTTCAACTGATGTTGCTGCCACTGACTACGGCTAACAATGTTGTCATTAATTGCCACGGCAACCCCTTTGGCTGGCTGGTCAAGGAATATTAATAACTCTACAACCGTACAAGGGCCGTCTAACTGATGAGGGTTATCATTAACGGTAATGCTTAACCCCATGATTACTCTTTCCCAACCGGTAACTGGTAAATTTCAGCACCACTGGCTTTAAACTCAGCCGACTTCTGTCGCATACCTGCTTCTGCATCCAGGGTGATGGTTTCATCTACCAATTGAATGTTAATGCCTTTGCGCTCTTGTTCTGCTGCATAATCACGGACATCCTGAGAGATTTTCATCGAACAGAATTTGGGGCCGCACATCGAGCAAAAATGGGCTACTTTGCCAGATTCTTGCGGTAACGTTTCATCATGAAAGGCTTTTGCGGTATCAGGATCTAGCGCTAAATTAAACTGATCTTCCCAACGGAACTCAAAACGGGCTTTCGACATGGCATTATCACGGATTTGTGCCCCTGGATGGCCTTTGGCTAAATCCGCTGCATGGGCGGCAATTTTATAGGTCACCATACCCGTTTTGACGTCTTCTTTATTAGGCAGCCCCAAATGCTCTTTTGGGGTGACATAACACAACATCGCACAGCCATACCAACCAATTAATGCGGCGCCTACGCCAGAAGTAATATGATCATAGCCTGGTGCAATATCCGTCACTAACGGGCCTAATGTATAAAAAGGCGCTTCATGGCAGTGTTCCAGTTGCAAATCCATATTTTCTTTAATCATGTGCATAGGAATATGCCCTGGCCCTTCAATAATTACTTGCACATCATGCTGCCAGGCTACTTTGGTTAATTCACCTAAGGTTTTTAATTCGGCAAACTGAGCTTCATCATTGGCATCTGCCACCGAGCCTGGACGCAACCCGTCGCCTAACGATAGGGATACATCATATGCCTTACATATTTCACAGATTTCTTCAAAATGGGTATAGGCAAAGTTTTCTTGATGGTGAGATAAACACCACTTCGCCATGATCGAGCCACCACGAGAAACAATGCCTGTTACCCGTTTAGCCGTCATTGGTACATAACGCAGCAAAACACCAGCATGAATAGTAAAATAATCCACCCCCTGCTCTGCTTGTTCAATTAACGTATCGCGAAAAACCTCCCAAGTAAGATCCTCTGCAACCCCTTTTACTTTTTCCAACGCTTGATAAATAGGCACTGTACCAATAGGCACGGGGGAGTTTCGTAAAATCCACTCTCGGGTTTCGTGAATATTACGGCCCGTGGATAAATCCATTACGGTATCTGCACCCCATCGGGTTGCCCAAACCAGTTTTTCCACTTCTTCTTCAATGGATGAAGTAACCGCCGAATTACCAATATTAGCATTGACCTTCACTAAGAAGTTGCGGCCAATAATCATTGGTTCCGCTTCTGGGTGGTTAATATTGGCAGGTATAATGGCGCGCCCTTCAGCCACTTCTTTACGAACAAATTCAGGGGTAATGTTTTCTGGCAGGTTTGCACCAAAGTGTTGACCAGGGTGTTGTTGTTTCAACATTTCACTTCGCACCCGCTCTCGCCCCATATTTTCTCGAATAGCAATATATTCCATTTCTGGGGTAATCATGCCCTGACGGGCATAATGCATTTGAGTGACATTAGCACCAGGCTTGGCTCGAAGTGGTTTAGGTAAATGTTCAAAACGTAAATGGTCCAGCCCTTCATCGGCTAAACGCTGCTGGGCATAACGGGAGGTAACACTGTTCAGCTCATCCGTATCATTGCGCGCCGCTATCCAGTTTTTTCGTAAAGCCGGCAATCCTTTGTGTACATCAATTGTTACTGCCGGGTCTGTATAAGGGCCAGAAGTGTCGTACACTGGCACAGGCTGGTTTGGTTCATACTGTGGATTCGTTTTAGTGCCCCCCACTAAGGTATCAGTCAGATTAATCTGACGCATGGCTACCTGAATATCGTCTTGGCTACCCGCAATGTAGATTTTTTCCGAGTTAGGAAATGGCTGGCTGCTCAGGTTTTCAATAAAATCCTGGGCTTTTTGCTGGTTTTCTCTTCTAGACATAAGCACTCACACCCTGTTTTCTTAAGGTGACCCTAGTGGTCTGATAAAGTTTGTGATTGCTTGTCGTGAGTAGACAGATGGAGAGTAACGAAAGGGGCTGCTTGAATGCGTCACCAAACAGAAACTGTTGTAATACGACACTTCAAGGTTACTCTTGTTTCCCTTCGCTGGTACTAACCAGATCAGGTTCCACGGATCCCGCAACTGCAGTCTCAGCCAGAAAGATGAAAACATCCACCTCTACTGGCACTCCGACAAGATGGGGTAAAGTATAGGCAATTTGCAGATCAATGATCAAGGGGCAATAGAAAGCACCGCTTATAACCAGTCGAGTTATATTAGATGAGACCTACGAGCGGTGTTAACAAAACCTAAAGGTGATTAGTGAAAGGGATATACTATGCTATTAACAAGAGTTAAGTTGTAACGCTTGTGAGTTGTATGTTTATTCGCGTTAAAATCAGAGACACCGTATATGAAATTCATGAGGGTACTTTTGCTTCAAGCCCTGAGCTTACCCCCAAAATGTTTCTCAACCGTGCAGAAATCAAATCTTTTTACCGAAGCTGCCTGGATCAAGACAACGGCATAGAAAATCAGCTTGAATACTTATTAAAAACCCATAGTCACCTGGAACAAGCCTTTATTGAAGCCGTTGATCAGTGGCAAATAACCGTCAGTGCACGTAATGAAATGCCATTGTACCCCTTCGTGCAACCCGCTAAATCCGTTATTCCACCAGTCAGTCATTTACAACCCATTAGTGGTCAAGATAAAAAGGAGCAGCCAGCACCAGAACAACCCACGTCTAAATCACTCAAAGATGCAGCCCAAAAAGTCATTGCACCAGGGTTAGCGGCAGGGGCTGTGGTTGGTGCCAGTCAATTACAAAATAGGAATTACACCCTCACTTACGCTTATATAACCGAAACAGGTCAGCCACTCAAAAACATTCCCTACAAGACAACTGTGGCAGGAACACCTGTCGTTAATCAGCATATTGCAGATGGGCACACCAACACCAATGGAAAAACATCAACAGTATCAACCACTGCTGGAGAGGAGGTTGATCTCTACACCGCCTGGCCAAAAGTTAATATTGATAAAAGTTTTCTCAAATGGTGATTTATGTCGCTGAATGAACCCATAAAAGCCGTTAATGATACTCCTGATAAAACCGTAGATGTCGTTTGTAACTGTGATTTTTTATGGTCACTTGCTCAACTGTTTTGCATTTTACGTTTATCTGATAAGGCAGGTAAAAATGAATATGACCTTATTAACTTATATACCGCCAGAGCAAAACGTATCGCCGCTACCTATGCCCGCTTTTACTTAGAAACAGAAGAAGGTGGCGACCCAGCTAAGTTGGGCCGCTATTATTGGATGGCACTTGGCGCTTTTGCCAGTAAAACTGTATTTTGTTTCTTGGATACCATTCAAGTAAAGGGAGCCTATGCCATTTTTATCAAAAGTATTGGTAATAGCCTAGGCAAAGGAAATCTCTGGCTATTTATGGATATAGCGGCTTCACACTGGCTTTATAATAACTACCCAGAACATTTTCACAAAGGCATGCAGTGCGAAAGAAAACGCAATGCCAATCAATTGGAGCAGGCAGTCAAAGCCATGACCTATGATTTACCCTGGGCTGAAGAAGCCATTGATAAAATTAATAACTTTCAACCTTCCAGCGATATTGTTAAAGGGTTTAAGCTAATTAAGTCAATAGAAAAAATTAAAAATAAAAATAAAGTTCCTAACCTTCAACTGGGTAGCCTGTTAGCTATTGCTGAACATGAACAAGGTACCGTATTACAACCCCTTATTTATAACAACCCTGATTTCAGCAAATGGGCCCGGCGAGAGCGAGACTGGTTCCGCTGGGCAGCACCAACATATCAGCTCGTTTTTGCTCATACCTGTGAAACTGATGCCCCAGAACTAAAATCTGTTGCTCCAAATGACTTAATTGTTGAAGATTTTGATAGCCGTATGCATTGGATTGGAAATGCAGCGAAAAAATTTCATAAATTGATGCTACAACAAAATACACATATGATACAAGAACTCCAGACTATAGCTAACTGGGTTAACGAGCCGGATGCAGATATAGTTTATTAAAATGCGACTAATAGTTTTAATTATATTTTGTTTAGTTCTAATCGCTTGCAACAAAACCAATCAAGATAATAAAGGATCGGAAATGCCCAATTCTTCAATAACACTAAAAGTCAGCGAGCATTCACAACACTTTATAAAGCGATTACATCTAGATAAAAAAAACATTGATAAGCAGCCTGCAGGATTAAACTTCTATGAAAAGCATTTTAAAAGTGGACAGCGCCCAACAATACAAATTGAGCATGATCAGTACAGCTTTGATATCCCATTTGCTTTAAGCTTTTTGGGAACAGAAAATGTTGATTATCTTGAAAGAGGAATCTCCTCATTTGATATTAATAGTGGTTTTGCTAACTATTTTGAACCCATTCATCATGATAAGGCCAAAACCTTATTTATGAACAGAGTCCAGAAGCTGTTAGCATTAGGGTGGCAGCAATATATTCACTATGGTGACCCAAGACTAAAAGGCAAAGACTCTTATCGATTTATCGCCGAAGGTGAAGAAGTCATCTATGGGCCTGACCCCTCATATATCCCTACCTTAGAAGAATGGATGACATTAGACACTGACCACACCTGGACATTATATGTTGACGGGTTATTTTTAAATATTGGCTTTAGACGTGATAGAAAACGAATGGATCCTGATAAACCGGGCGCCTATTTAATAAACTATGAAGTATACGGCAAAGAAGAACATGCTGAAAATCAGTTTATGGGTGAGGATAGAAAAAAATGGCGTGAACTTTGGGTTGAAGACATGAAGCAGTCAAAGCGGCTACGTTATGAAATAGAAGCCGAACTGAAAACCAAAGGCTATACGATTGATACCAGTTATAAAGACCCCATTATTCACCCTGAAGACCCAGTGGAGCCTTGATGTTTTTTCGATCTAAAGCAATATTCAGGCTAGGCAGCTCAACTGATCCAGATGCTTGATTTAACGAAACACATTGATCTACTTGCTTTTACTATTATTACCGCTGGTTATTTTTGCCCTCTCATTTCAGACAACTTCTCTGCTTATGGTGTGCATCACTACAGAACCTTTTATGAAATGGCAGGTGTTTTTTTTATCATAGCATTTATCACAGCTATAGCCATCCTAATGGCTAAACGGAGATGGAAAAAAACTGGCACGTCAATAATACTATTACAATTTGCTTTTTTGCTAGCTTGGTTTTTTACACTATCAGTGTATATATTAGCAGTACCAAATCCGGTGATTTCATAAACTTCATTAACCAAGGTAACTTTGCATTTCTTGGCTTTGGCTGGTATCCAATATTCTTAGGCTTTATTTTGCTATTTATATCAATATACCATCATAGCAAAAGTCCTCATCCCAGATAATCAAGAGCAGTAAAACAGTGCAACTCATTACTCTACTTATCATATGTTTAGCTTTAACTGCTTGCGATGGACCTAGTCAATACATACTGGATTTTGCCAAACGGCAAAATGTTACATTTCAAATAAATTTGATAGATTAAAGACATGAAAGAATATTCATCCTACTTAACATTCGATAACTTAAGTGAATCACAACTTTCTGAGATATCCTCTTTAACTGATGAATATAATTTTGAGGTTGACTTTGACCATAAGTTCTTAGAGTTTAACTATTCTGGCCGAGACACATCACTTAACGTTATTAAATATTTCTATAAACTAGCCACAATCGTTCAAAATGCAAGTGGCGAATTAGTAAGTGAGATAGTCAACGATGATGGAGATAACGAGTTTGAGTTCTATAAGATCAAAAATGGTAAGTTGTTTTTTCAGTCAGGAAAAATTATTAGAGGTGAAGAGGAATTAATTGAAATAGATTAACCTTTATATGGTTTCGCTGCTTTATTAGAATAATAAACTAGGTTATACTAAAATTATTTCTAATAAATTAGCAGGAAAATTAAAGTGCCAACCAGTGGTGTATACCTGTCACGAATCATTAATTATAGAGTACTTATGTCAGCAAAAGAATTAACATTTTTTCTACCGAAAGGCTTAAACAAGGATCAGGTTATACAACCTCTTGTTGAAGGCCTTGCATTAAAAATGATAAATATTCCAAATGATATAGAAGTAAATTATGAGTTATTGGCTCGTAGAGGTGAAGGAAAATCCATTCTAGAAATGGAGTACACAGATAATGCTAGAGGGATAATTGAAGAACTTAGTGAATGGGAAAACCCGAGCGATGGGTATAAAGACCTATTATTAAACTGTCACTCATGTATAACTCTTTATTACAGGGATGCAGATGATGCACGGAATTTTATTAAGTCAATTGCTGCAGTGTTGAGTGAAATGGCAGCTACTTGTATTATCGAAAATGGAGAAGGTTGTTTGCTTACTCTTTCAGAGACTGCAAGGTGCTTGAGCAAAGATGAGACTTGGTCATGGGAAAGAAGGGAATTCCCTGAATTGCCTAACGTTGCCATTTCAGAGTGGGCGGAGATGAAGTAATTAAATTCTTGATCTAATCGATGCAATTACAAAAAATCGGATTAGGGGGCTGAAAGTGCAACCGATGTAGGCCAAACTAGCGCATCACGAAGTATGGAAGTAGTATTTAATAATACAACAGCAGTTAATGATGTTGCTTCAGACAAGAATTCGATCCGCGCTTCTAGAGAACAAGCTTTGATAGATGTTCGAAAAAATGCTGAAATCCAAGCTTAAGAAATGATGCGAGATATCAGAATAATTAAAGAAAGAGGAGGCTATTAACATGGCTGAGAAAATACCCAAGGCTATGCTTGAAAAGCACCCTCAACTTGAATAAATATTTGCAGCTATCGAAGAGTATCGGGTTTCAGGAGATTCAACTGTTTTATGCCCAAAATGTAATGGCAATGTGCAAGTCATCGAAGATAGGGATGTAGGTATACTAGAAACAATATGTGGTTGTGATTACTGCAAATACAGAATGAGCTGGAATCCCAGATAATATTTTACACCTCAAGTAAAAATACTTGAGGTGGGTTTCAGACAAACAGTAATTACAACAAACCCTTTGATTTACAGAAGGTTATAGAAAACAAACAGGGTTTCCAACGTTATGATAAATGCTACTGATTTCCCTTATGTTAGGTCGTTTTTATCTGCATACTTTCATCAAGATTGGTTGGATGAATATACATCACTAGATGAAGCAATAGAGGAGTATTGCTCTTGTGGTAATATAGAAGATAGAAAACTAGCACTTAGTGAGCTAAAAAGCTTAACTAGGCTGGCAGAAGCTGGTGAGTTTAATGAAGCAGATTTATTGTCTTTCAGTTGCTACTTCCAACCTTCAGTTAACAACATCACATTAAGTGACTGGCTTGAATATGTAAGTACATTTATAGCTAACAAACTACAAATAATCAGATAATATATAACTAACTTGTAGGAACTCAAATATAATTTCACCCCCATATGCCAAGACCACGGTGTCTTATCTAGTGGCCCATGCGCGATATAAGGTAACAACTTTACGCATGGACCACTGACAGCTTGTGCACATTCCACAACTCCTGTAGACTCACAAAACGCAATTAAGAACCATTATCATTTATTAGCTGCTACATATTTTTTGGATAATTTATGAACAGGGTTTATTAACACTTCAACTGTTAGCTATTCATACAGCCTATACAACTGAACAGGCATATAACCCACTAATTGAATCATGTGTTCATATAATCAAAACGAATGCTCCATTATGGAATAATGTATGTCTTCTTCCACTAACAACAATCGCTTAAGAAATATTACTTTATTACTAACCTGTACCATGACTGTAATGTCTGGCGCAACCATTGCGCCTGCACTGCCAGACATGCAAATGCATTTTCAACACATGGAAAATGCCGAGTTTTTAGTCAAACTGGTGCTAACCATTCCGGCTATTTTTATTGCTATTTTTGCACCTTTAGTGGGATGGCTATTAGATCATTGGAAGAAAAAACCAGTCATTATCTTATCTGTTGCTTTGTACGGGTTAGCAGGCACATCTAGCTACATCTTCACCGACTCACTATATGCAATATTAGCAGGGCGTGCTTTATTAGGTATTGCCGTTGCAGGCATCATGACTAGCTGCACAACCCTAGCCAGCGACTATTTTGCAGCAACACAGCTGAATAAGTTTATGGGTTTACAAGCTGCATTCGGTGGTTATGGAGGTGTGTTATTTTTATTGCTAGGGGGGTTTTTAGCCGATGTCAATTGGACTACGCCTTTTTTAATCTATTTAACTGCATTTTGTATATTACCCGCCATTATCATTTATTTGTATGAGCCCAATACCACAGGAAACACAAATCCATCAAACTCTTCATCCCTACCTTCTCAAGATAACACCACTTCTGTAGCAAAAGGGTTTATTATATTGTGTTTCTTTCTCGCTGTGGCTGAAGTACTTGTGTTATACATGGTTCCTACCCATTTTCCATTTTACCTTGCAGCAATTGAGCCTGTATCAAACACACAAACCGGTATCGCCATTGCAACCATGTTACTCACGATGTCAACCGTTTCAATGGGCTATCAAAAAGTCAAACGCTATCTCTCGTTTGCACAGCTACATGGACTGGGGTTACTATTATTTGGCGGAGGTTTTCTACTATTAAGTATCATGGAAAGCTATGCAGGCGCTTACTATGGATTAATTTTAAGTGGTATTGGCCTAGGACTAATACGTCCTAATTTAATGGTTTGGCTAATGTCATCAATACCACCTCACTCTAAAGGAAAAATCATCGGCGGCATTAGTAGCTGCTTTTTTATCGGCCAATTTTTATCACCACTACTCACCGAGCCATTGGTTAAAGCCGTGGATTTTGCCCAAACCTTTCAAATCATAGGTCTAGTTATCATCACATTAGCCCTACTATTTGTGAGCTATTGTGGAATACAGTATGTCGCTTATTTGAGGTCAAACGATAGCAAACTAGACAACAGTCGTCTTGCAGAAAAGTAAAAGGAACACGCCCCATTTTTAGTGGGGCAATTTATCAAACTCCTCAAATGATAACCTACCATTATACCCCACTTCAAACCAACCAATAGGTGATTTAAAGGAATAACATTCGTCATAATCTATGCCAGTATTAGTACAATATATATTGATTGAAACTAAGTTTTCAAAGCACAACTTAAGATCAAAAGCCGGAGGCTCGCAAATAATATTGGTAATTTTATTACCTATTACTTGACTAAAAACTTCCTGATAAGGACCATCTAACTCATTTGAATGGTAGCTTCCGCACAGTACATAATTATCATGGTCTATACGCCAAGGACAGTGAAGCATGAAGCCATACTCTGATTCATACCTTCTAACAAGATCAGATAAAAAGGTGTTCTTTAGTGGGTTATTCCTTAAGTACTTTTCCCCAATATTTAAGCTAATTATAGATCCAGTTCCTGCACCACCGACTATTCCCCAACATTCTTTTCCTTTTAATTTTGACAGCTCATCCAGAAAGGTTTTTTCTAACATCAGTAATACCGAAATTTATTAAGTAGAGTTTCATTATAGCAATGAGTGTCAAGAGAGCTACATAGATACCCTACTCCTTTTTATCTGTATCTTTTCTAAGAATCTCCTCTGCTAGCGCTACCAGCTCCTCTTTATTAGCAGTTGATGACTTCAACTCATATACAGATTTACCTGAAGAAAAGTACAAACTGTAGTATGCCAAGCCATCTTCCGATTGATTCTTTAGATAAGAGGCTGGGTACTCTTTGTTCAGGTAAACATTATCATAACCCTCTGTGATAAAAGCTGTCCCCCCCTGCCCCAGGTTACCTTGATCCACACTGATTAAATGATCTGCTTTTTTATAAACTTGAATCAATGAGTTCCAAGCCGCTTGAGTATAAACATCTTCATGGGGTGAAATAACACCAATGTAGTCATATCCAAGTGCTTCTATTTCATTGCTAACATCTACATATTGAAAACTTAGCCGCTCCGCAGGTACTTCATCAGTAGCAATATAGCTTTCTGCATCATAAAACAGTTCAGCACTTCGACTACTCACGTTAGCAAAACCATTCAGTGCTATCTCTTCAATATCTTGCTTTACACTACGCTTTTCTTCAGCTGGCAACTCTTCTAACAGTATTACGTCTTTGCCTGTAAATTGAGTAAACTTTTCAATTGCAGATGACTGATACCCAAGCTCTGACACAAAGTCTGCCATTGGATCTTGCACTATTTTCGCACCCTCAGGAAGGATTATTGTAGGTTTGTCAACAACGAGGTTGTTTGGTTTAACTTGTACAGCAGCCTGAGAATCATTCTCTTTACTCTGCTTCGCCACAATTTCAACTGCAGTATTTTCTAAAGCTATAGGCTGGTTCAGTGGTTTTTCATCAACAAATACCAGCTGAATAACAGCAAAAATCACTAATACGATGGGGATAAATAGCAGCTTATTCATATTCATTTATTTTATTCATACTTTTTACTCAACAACTGCAGTGGATACAGCCAATCGGCTGCATCCATCAACTTTATACCTATAATAAAGAGTATATAGTCAAAGCGAGTGGTTTTTAGGGGCGGCCGTCGAGTGATGAGTTCCAGTAGCACTTTTATGTAAATTAAGATAGCTACCGCAAGTCTTGCTATATCAGACTTGCCCCTATGAGTTTATGTTTTTATAAATGATTAGGGTGAAGGCTGTTAAATGCTCCTGCTGAAACTGCATTCCCACCATCCATGGTGGTCAGCGACGACAACAAACCCTAAAAATTACTCGCGAAGAGTATACTACCAGTTTGAAACACCCCAGGTAAGTAGATTACAGTTAGTAACCACATTACTGCTGCGTATTTCCATTTATGCAAACCTTGAACGCCTTTCACCCCATTATAGGAGTTATAATTTCCAGGATCAGCTACAAAACCAGCATAGGCACGCCAGGTCTTTTTTAAACTACCTGATGTATAAGTTAACCACTCATTATTAGGCAATTTATGATAAGATATTGCACTGGTTACTTCACTACCAAACCAGGTCACTGTAATCGATTCTTTGGCAAAAGCACCTGAACAATCACGGGATACATAACCTGGTTTGTTAACAGCCGCTAAAGTGAACGTGCTAGCAGAAAGTAAAGCAGAACATTTCCTAAATCTACTAGAAACATACTACTCAGCTTTATACTTTAGTATGATTTCCCTAACACTTATTGATAGTTAAAACTCTAATACTTCAGTCTTATATTCAGCTTAACAAATAATTATTTAATTATAAAAAGGGTATACAACCAAATTATCTACCAATAAAGAACGGCAGTTATTAAAATGAGAGTCGGGTAGCATTAAAGGAGCTCCATCACCTTTATCTTTGCCACTTATTTGACTTTGAATACATTTCCCTCGAATTGATATTTTTTGCCAAGTTTGTGGATGATTATAGTTTGGCAAATCCAATTCTAAAATTTGATCTTTCAATGGTATGCTAGAGGCATATATCCACTTTTCTTTTCCATATTTATTAAGGAAAGGAGCTGGACATCCACCAGTCACTCCATATTTATCTGCATGAATTTGTGCAGCTGAATTGTCAAGATACATTAGCCTAATCAATGTTCCTCCATACTCAACAGGGTTTTCAATATATTGTAAAAATATTCCTACCCCCTCCATGCTTAAATAGCTATCAGCGAGTTGGTAACGAAAATTAAAATCGCTATTTTCTATTACATACTCATTATTAGAATCAATTTTAATATCGAACTCGTCAGAGCTTCTCGATATAAAAAAAAATACTGCCAGTATAACGACTAATAACACTACAATTGATAATTTCATGGTACACCACTCCCAGCATTGCAATAATTAGTATATGAGTATTTATATTTTGTTATGACCAACCTGCTGCTAAACCATAAACAATCAAACTGAAGCCTATAACAAGCTGAAAGCTAATGATACTCCAAAACATGATGGGATGTTTATCGCGGGTGATATCAAAATAATCCAACGGATTAATATAATCAAAAAGCATAGAAGGATCAGTAGTATCGCTTCTAATTTCCCATATAGTCAAAACTATCAACAAAATTCCTAAAAAAACCAGCAGATCACTCATTCTTACTTAGCATCTCATAAGACATCATTACAAAAATAGGACATTTAACAATCACAGTCAAACAGGCATTTAGTATATCCATTGCGAATATTTTTTATAAATGCCTTCCTGGATTTCAATTAATTCATGTCACCTCCATTCATGATATTATGGTACCCTCCCATTTCTTTTAATTTATTCAAACCACTATTAAACATTTTCATTAATTTTGAATTTCTGTCAATTACTCTAGACAAAATCAAGTGATGAGTTCTTTTATTTATAGGTTTTTGATGAAAAGTAATTCTTCTCTTAAGTTTTGCAAAATGCTTAGACAACAACCATATCCCAACATGCTTTTCAAGAGCAATCACATCCACTCTTCTCGCGAGTAACTTATTGATATTTTGAATATCTGTTTTAACACGGAATACTTTGATTGTTTTTGACTCCTCTGCTTTTTTAAACTCTTCTCCATAGTAGTACCCAATGGTTGCTCCAATATTAATACCTATTAAGTCTTCCATTTTTTTCCAGGATAATTCAAATGACTTAAGATGAAAGAAAACTTCAGATGTATATAATACAGGGTCACTATAATAAAAGCTTTTCTCACGCTCTTTTGACCATGACCAAACTACAGAGCCATCAACTTCTCCATCTTTGGCTAAAGTATAACCTCTCTTCCATGGATAAAACTCATACTTCACTTCAATACTCTCAATCGCGAATGCTTCTTTTACTATATAAGAAGCAATACCGTAGTGCTTAATATTTTCACCCATAAATGGTGGCCACTCGCCATTCGATAAAGTAACTGTTTCTTCAGCATGGCTTTTTACTGAAATTAAAAATACAAAAATTAGACCAATGAGTCTTATATAGTTTTCACCATTAAATTTCAGTGTCAGCACAATATGTAATACTGCATCATAACTACTCATTTATACTCTTCCTGAATGATTTTTAGATTAGCTACCATTGCTAAAGCACCAAGAATGATGTGAATGTAGTTTATCTAAACTCCTGGAGCTTCATCGCTCAGTGAGCTCGCCCTTGTGCCCTAGGGGTATAAATAATCCTTCACTATGAATATATACCACTTTATTTTTTAAACCTAAAAATGATTAATGATCGATTATTATACTGGATAAAGTAATGATGATTATTCACTTGTTTACTATACCTTAGTATAGATCAATTTATTATATGTCAGTAGTTAATTTAGAGCATTTATTACTTTAGTAATGCTTCAATAAGAACAAAGGGTAGAGTTTGTACATTTGACTAGCAATCAATGCTCTATAGAACTAACCTGAGTTATTAGAGCATTAATAGGTCATTCGTTTTTATAGTGGAAGTAACAATGAAAATTTTATTCGTTAAATTAACCACGCTTACTGCACTTTTAACACTATCGGCATTATTACTATCGGCATTATTAATGCCAACCCATGTACTCAGCGCAGAAAAAATAACCATTGCCACAACAGAGTATGAGCCTTTTACAAGCTCAAAAGCCAAGCATAATGGCTTTGTTAACCGTGTTATCAAAGCTGCATTTGAAGTCAATGGTTTCAACGTTGAGTTTAAATACCGCCCTTGGAAACGGGCTTTAATTGAAGGACATGATAAATTTGATGGTGTATCTTTTTCATTTGCCAATAAAGAACGCGAGCAGGAATACTTATTTAGTGACACCTTGTCTGAGCACAGAGAAGTGTTATTTCATTTGAAGAAAACAACTATACCCAATTGGAATAGTCTGAGTGATTTAAAGGACTTAAAATTTGGTTTGACTAGAGGCTATACTTATACCCAAGCACTCTGGGACTTAGTTGAAAATAAAACATTAAAAGCAAGCATTATAGCGACTGATATCAACAATTTTAAAAAGTTGGCAGCCGGCAAAGTTGATATTTTTCCAATGGATGAGATTACAGGATGGCGCCTTATATCAACAGAGTTACCGGTTGCAAAAGAAACCTTAGCCATACACTCTAAGGCCTTGAGATCAACTACTGGCCATTTAATTATTTCTAAAAAAAGAAAAAATGCTGAAGATTTGCTTATGAAATTTAATGAAGGATTAAAAAAGCTGAAAGAAACCAAAACATATGACCAATATTTAGATGACTTGTTTAAAGGGATTTACTAAAGTTAGATAATAATTAGTGATACATGCCTAAAATAAGTGAACATCTTGCTCTGCTCATACTAGCTTTTCATTTACCTTTTGTATGCATTGCAGAGCAAAGTTCGACCCAACAACCTAATCAAAAAACCGTCACGTTATCATCAGGTGAATGGCCTCCCTATACATCTATAGATATAAAAGGGGAAGGGGTTTTCACTCAAGTAGCAGTCAAATCGTTTGAAATCATGGGCTATAGTGTGAAAATTAAGTACTACCCATGGAAGAGAAGCTATTTTTTAGCTGCAAACGGTCAGCTTGATGGATCCCTAGCCTGGGCCCCTACCCCAGAAAGAAAAAAAGACTTTTTATTTAGTGACCCCGTTATTTTCGCAACAAAAGTTTTTTTTCACCTTAAATCATTTAAATTTAACTGGTCTACTTTAGAAGATATAAAATATTTACGCACTATTGCTACCAAACAATATACTTATGGAGAGGATTTTGATCAAGCAGCAAAAGAAGAGTTAATTAATGTCATCTACTCGAATAGTGACGAACAGAAGTTAAACATGTTATTAGCTGGTAGGGCTGATTTAATCCCATTAGAAAAATTGGTAGGCATATATTTATTAAAATATAAAATAGGCGAACCCAAAGCAGCTAGAGTCACTTTTCACCAAAAGCCTTTACAAAATACTCCTATCTGCGTGGTCATTTCCAAGAAAATTGATCCCCAAAGAGCACGTGTATTACTCCATAATTTTAATTCTGGGCTTGCAAAATTAAGAGCAAATGGTAGTTACGATAAAATAATGAGGGATTTATAATCCACCCAAGTAAACCATTCACAAAAAACCCGGCAGAGCCGGGTTTTTTTATGTACTAGCAGCAATCATCAAGCCATTGCATATTGTCGTTTATTAACAACCGTTCGTGAGATAACTAATAATATTGTTAACAATAAAGGTAATAGAAAAATATTAAGTAACTTAATATTTTCACCTAAAGCTTCAATATCTTGCCCCAGCTTATGCTGAACATCACGTAATTCCTTGCGAATGGCCAGTTTATCTTTCTGGAACTGTTCAATTTCTTTCTGCTGCTCTGGGCTTAGGGATAATTTATCATCCCCTTGTTTTTGCTGTTGTAACTCAGCTAGTTTTGATTCTGTTTCATTTAGCTTTTGCAACAGCTCTTGCTCTTTAACACGGAACTTATCTTCTGCTTTCCTTTCAATTTCATCAACAACAGTAAAAGGTCGTGAAAACTGACCACGGCTACGAATACTGATTAGGTCAGCATTACCCACCATATTGTCAACAGCATTGATAAAAAATGCTCCATTATTAGCAAAAGGCTGCGCTATTCGTTGTCCGAAAAATGTCCTCACACTCACCCAAAGCATGTCTGCCAGCATGTCCGTATCTGCTACAACAACAACATTTATATCCTGCTTTGACTCACTCACAGGAGCAAGCAACGGCTTTTTCGGTTCTTCTTGTTCAGACGCTTCAGCAGTCACTGAACTTGCAGCAGCATTCTCTACTGTTGTTGTATTTTCTTCATCTATCACCTCAGCAGCTTCAGTACTTTCTGGTTTAACCTGTTCAGAACCTACCGGTGGTGGTGTTTGCTCAACAGTATCTTCTTCACCTGTTTCTTCCATGACTGCTTCAGTATCTGCTGACTCACTATTATCTAGTGGACTTTCAGTAGTGGCTGCTGGTGCTGATTTTTCATCGGCTGGTTCAGCTTTTTTCTCTGGGCGACCATCAGGAAAAGCAGTTTTAGCAGGCCCTTGAATACGAGCAGCCAATGCGTAACGTTCACCAGTAGGCTTAAAGTCGTCGTATAATTTTTTAGGGTCTGACATCATGGCAAGTTTACTGGCATCCATTAGCATGGCTTCAGTACTTGACTGTATCAGCGGCATCATTTTGGTGGAAGCGCCCTCAATGGCTTTAATAGCTCCCGCTGTTGCCATATTAATTTGCTCCAGCTCTACCATGACGACTTCTTCTGTATTAAATGCCTGTTGCTTCAGACCTAAAATACCTAAATGACGAACAGGACGCTTACCTGAACCCTGACTAATGGATAAAGCATAACCACTATCAGCTACCACTTTTTTTGAGTCCATTGTGACACCCCAAGCCTTAAATAATTTTTCAAGGTTAGAGCTTTTTGGCCCCATTGCCATCATCATGCCACCGCCCGTATCCTGGCCAGCTAATGGATCAACAAAAATTAACGTATTGCCTCCCCGCAGCACGTACTGATCAATAGCGAACTGCATATCATCACTTAATTCTTTAGGATGAATCACCACTAGCAAATCAAAATCATCACTGATCTCAACGGTATCATCTTCCAACCGCTCAACTTCAAATAATTGATCGAGTTGGCTCACCGCCATCCATGGGTCAGTGGGTTGACGAGTAGCCATATTGTAACCACCATCAACCTGTAACCCAGCAACAAGTGCTACTTTAGGCTTTTTCGTTTGGCTGGCAGCAAAAATAACTTTGCTAATGTCATATTCTAAAAAGTTTTCTCTATCTGGCTGAAAAAAAGTAATGCTTTCTTCAGCACTTTCTTTAGCCTGACCTTTAGCTACTAACCCAAAATATAATTCAGTTCCTCCTAAATTCACCGGAACCGCTTGCAAGCCAGCCTCAGATGCCTGATCTTCCTCTTCTGAAAACGGCTCTGGGTCAATCACATTCAATGTTAGTTTACCATTGGCCAACTCTTCATACTCTTCCAGTAATTCTCTTACTCGCTTAGCATAAGTGCGCCAAAAAGGTAAATCCTCACTGGCTTTATTGGTAAAATAAAATGTCAGAGTCACTGGCTCTTGCAGATTAGTCAGCATATTACGGGTACCATCCGATAAGGTATATAAATTATCTTCGGTTAAATCTACCCGTAAGTTTTTAAATAAACTGTTTACCAGCATTACCCCGATTAAAACAACGGCAGCCAACACAATGAGGCCAGCACTAGAGAATAATCGCTTAGTCATTTGCCACCTCTTTAATTAGCTTTCTTCATATCAATAACGACTGCTGTTGCGATTAACCAGGCAGCAATCATAACAAAAAAGAAAACTAGATCACGAATATCTAACACGCCTTTTTTAATTGCATTAAAGTGAGTTAGAAAGCTAAATGAAGCTATAGTATCCACTATTGTCTGAGGAAGTTTATGAGCAAAGTCCAGCACCATAGGAGAACCTGCAACCACAAACAGAAAACATACAACAACAGTTAAAATGAAAGCAATTACCTGATTATTGGTAACCGCCGACATACATGAACCAATCGCTAAAAAAGAACCTGCCATTAACCAGCTACCTAAATAACTGGCAACGATAATACCATTGTCAGGGTTACCCAAATAATTCACTGTCATCCAAACAGGAAAAGTGAATAGTAACGCTATGCCAGTAAATAGCCAAGCAGCCAGGAACTTCCCTATAACAGCATCACGTAAATTAATAGGTAATGTTAGTAGTAACTCCAGTGTTCCTGACTTACGCTCTTCTGCCCATAACCGCATGGCTATTGCAGGAATTAAAAATAAATACAACCAGGGATGAAAGTCAAAAAAAGGTAATAAGTCGGCCTGACGACGCTCAAAGAAGTTACCCAAATAAAAGGTAAATACACTGGTCAACATTAAAAAGATAACAATAAACACATAAGCCAATGGCGTAGCAAAGTAACTACTCAGCTCGCGTTTTAAAATAATATTTATTTTACCCATCAGGCAACCTCCTCTGCCTGTTTGCTAGTGGTCACATTTCTAAATACATCATCTAGTCGGCCACGCTCGACAAAGAGTTGTTCAACCACCCAGCCTTTTTCTTTAATCAGATTATTAACCGCAGGGAATACATCTTCACCCGATTTAGGGATTAAGATAAAACAGCGATCACTTTCTGGGCTGACTTCTACATCTTCCACTAGATCCAGCTGTTTGAGAGCATTCAATACATCTTCACCTTGTTGTAATTGTAAAGTCACAGCATGATGATAGCGAGAGCGCGCTTCTAGCTCTGCTGGCTTTTCATCAGCCACTAATTTCCCTTGGGAAATAATAATAGCGCGATTACATACCGCACTGACTTCTTCAAGGATATGAGTAGAAATAATAACGATTTTGTCTTTAGACAGGTTTTTTATTAGGTTACGCACCTGATGCTTTTGATTAGGGTCCAAACCGTCTGTTGGTTCATCTAGAATTAACACCTTGGGGTCGTGTAAAATGGCTTGAGCAATGCCTACCCGACGTTTGAAGCCTTTCGATAATTCTTCTATACGTCGATTCACCACAGACTTCAGTGCCAGTTGTTCTACGACAGCTTGCACGCGAGCGGCCTTTACTCCCCCTTTATACCCTCTTACCTCAGCAATAAAATTTAAGTACTGTAATGGAGTCATGTCCGCATATGCAGGCGCGCCTTCAGGTAGGTAGCCAATCAGCTCTTTAGCTTTTAAAGGCTCTTTTACCACATCATGTCCACAAACTGACACACTGCCAGCAGTGGGTGTTAAAAAACCACATATCATTTTCATAGTGGTCGATTTGCCCGCACCATTGGGGCCAAGAAAGCCCAACACTTCACCTGCGGCTACATTAAATGAGATGCCATCAACCGCTTTAAAGCTGCCAAAGGCCTTACTCAGGTTGTCTATTTTTATCATGATCCTGCAACTTTTATCCTGCAATTGGTTTTAAAAAACTGTCGTATAACTATTGACCAGCATAGAACAGCTTAAGGGTACCTTTTAGGGGTGCCCTAATCCAAATAGAGTCAGGTTACATTCAAGAAACACTTGCAAGCAACTAAAGCTAACAACCAACAAGAAATCAAATAGCAAAAAGGGTTACAAGCGAACAATTCTTGAGCTCACTACCTGACTCTTACCTATCCGGGATATATAGAAACGCCTAAATAATACCGATGTCAGTATTATTGACAACAAAAATTACCAAATGCTGCAGCAGCTCGATAGTTCATAAGGGTAAGTAAGGCTATCTGGTCATTTTTTTCACAAAAACAACCACAAAAAGCGCCATGGTAAAACTACCACTGAATGCTTCAATAGCTGCAATGGGTCTTGCCATCCCCAATGGCGTGATATCGCCATAGCCCAAGGTAGTAAACGTCACCACACTAAAGTAAAGGCAACCACCAAACTGTCGTAAGTTTTCCCATAGACCTAAACTGGTGTTTAACCCGGTGACGCCTCCGTCCTCTTCAATGCCAAACAAAAAATATAGACAGGCACATAACGCTATCAGCGTTAAAGAAAAACCCACCACTCTTAATGGTTTTTCACCATAGCCACAAAATAAATCAACGGTTTTAGAAAGTACGCGGTGGGGAGAAAAAACTGGCAGCTGCCTTCTACGCATGGTCATTTCACGGTAAAAAAATTTGCCCGCACTCTCAAAAAGCCCCTGATTTTCACAAGCTTTACGTACATTACGATATACTTCTTCTGCTTCTTGATAGAGCATATGCGCTTTATCTTTATCTCCAGCTTTCTCTGCTTGAACTGCCTTGTTCTCTTGCAGTATGTGATCACCCCAATTAATATTTTCTAACTTAGCATTGGTAAAATCAGCCCCTAGCAAGTTGCAATTTTCTAAATCAGCACAATGCAAGTTTGCGCTAACCAATTTAGCCTTCATTAACGATGCACCACGTAAATTAATTTTAAACATATGCGCATGGGTAAGATTGGCCCGGTAAAAATCTGCATCTGAAAGGTTATGGCCTGTTTTAGATCCTCTGTTCACCAGATCAACATCAACTAAATTAGCTGATTGCAGTTGAAACCCCGCCATACTATGGCCTGTTTTAGCAAAACATTCCAGGCGCTCCTTAACGTTGGGCTCGGTTTTTGGTTTGCTATTATCAAGCCAATAACCCAGCTCTTTCTCTATATCAAGGGCATTAGTTGATGTGCTTTCAGCATCATTTAAAGGGGTATTATCTGATATGGCATGAGCCATTTGAGTTGCCTTTTTACTGCCAATTACCACTTAGCCTAAAGCTTTTTACCTCATAGACTGAAGCGTCCATCAAAACCACAGTCATTTTACTGGTAGCCCAATGAAGCTGAACCGCCTGTTGACAGGCATCGTTCTGCACACATAGCTCTACACACATAGTTCTGTACAACAGTATAGCTTGTTTCGCTTTTATTGGTTTTATTTTTCGGCTGCAATCTTCGTTGCATAACCACATTCATCAGGCAATATTAACAACGGGTTATGGAAGCTTTTCTTATAAGCCAACCCTAAGAAAGTTAAGGCTTATTGAGGTAGGCTCGATCGCTTACATTATTGAAGCTTTTTTATTATTGATTTTTTTTTCATCACAGCAATAAACTTCAAGCAAGCTACAGCAAGCCGCTAAGCTATAATAATGAAAGAGATTACCAATGCGGTTTGTTCCTTAATCAGGGAGTTAAGCCATGGCTATGTCAGAAACCTTAAGACAGTACTTTGCCTCTCGTCATATTCGCTATGAGATGAAGTGGCATCCTTCGTCTGCAACATCTTACCAAACCGCTTTACTTGCTCATGTTTCACCTATGCAAATTGCTAAACCCGTTATTCTGAAAAATCAGCTTCAGCATTATGTTATGGCTGTCGTTCCTGCCAAGTCAAAACTACAAGTAAAGATAATTAATGAAATGCTTGAACATGCCTTTCATCTAGCCAAAGAAAGCGAATTACAAGCCAGTTTTCGTGACTGTGAGCTAGGTGCTATTCCCCCTGTTGGTCAGGCTTATCACATGGACACCATTGTAGATGACAAGCTACTGGCATTGGACGATGTTTATTTAGAAGGTGGCGACCATGAGGTATTGATTCATTTACACAAAGAAGATTTTGCTCTGTTAATGGAAGGCCTAATGCATGACCAGATTACCCAGTTAGAACCGTATGGCCGTTTTTATTATCATTAAACTTTGGATGGAATAAAGCATTATCTACTCGTTATGTAAATGACGAGTTGAGCGCAGTCTGGCAATATTGCTTATTATTTTGCAAGAAGGATATAGGATGAGCGACCAGACTGCCGAAGGGGTTATCAAATACCAGGCCGGTATCAAGGTTACGGCTTTGGCAACCTCAGTCAGCGTTTAACAGCTTTCACTCCAGCTCATAATCCAAACTGCTTTCTGATTACTGGTACCCAAACTGGGGCTTTAGCTCATCTCCGCTCTGCGGATTATGCTTTGGTGACTAACGCCTGTCCTACGCAAAATCAGCTGACAGCAGAAGGGTTAGCTGCCCCTTCTTCTGAAGCACTAAGTCATGCTGTCATCTACCAAACCCTACCTCACATCAATTTTGTCTTTCATGTTCATTGCCCAACTATTTGGCAGCTCAGCCAACAGCTTGCTATACCTTGCTTACCTGCTAGTTTGGCTTATGGCACCCCTGCAATGGCAACAGCAATTGCCAGCATAATTAAGGATAAACAGGTACAAACCCAGGGCATTATTAGCATGCTAGGCCATGAAGATGGGTTAATCAGCTTTGGTGAGACGGCAGAAAAAGCAGGTTGGCCATTAATCCATTATTGGTTATTGGCTGATAACGGTTGATGGAAATAACAAACGCCCGTTAATCTTTCAGGTATAGTGCCCTAACAATGCAATATTAGAGGTGCCCTGTAATGTGGTGTCGTGTTTTTTTTCTGGTTACCTTATTAATTCTCACTAGCTGTGCAGCTATTAAGCCTCAGCCAGTGAAACCATTGGCTGATATTCAGTTGGCTGGCTTAACTTGTGAGGCAGGCTTAGCCCTTCTTCATCAGCAAGTTATTCAAGCTAATGTTCAGGATGCACAGTTGCACCCAGTTCCAGGCACAACATATTTAGGCATCAACCGCTTTCTATTAAGCCTTGCACCCCACATAAAGACACCTACTCAGCAGCAGGCCTGGCTTAATGAACTGACCACGGTTAATCAAGACAAATGGCAAGTAGAAATTGCTAATTTAACAGGGCAAACCAACCACCCTTGGCATCAATATGCAAATAGCTGCCTTGCTAAACAAACCCAGCAGCTTCTGAATAATCAGCACCTTTTCACTCAATTAAAGCAAATGGCACCACCCAATGAGTATCAACAATGGGCTCAAGTAGCAGGAATATATCCCATTACTCAATATTTTTTGGTACCAGGAATAAAAAAGTGGCATGAAGATGTACATCAACAGTTTAACCAGCCATTAACTGGGACAATGCAAGTTTATAGTCCAGCAACAAGCTTCACTGGTGCTTTACCCAATCAACGTAACAAAAAGACTCATCAAACGATCCTACCCAAACAGTTGAAGCAATGGCTCACAAAAGCAAGCAAACAGCATCCTTTAACGTTGCCACAACTACCTACTATACAGCTGGAGCAAGTTGCTCAATCTTTAGCTCCCCATTGGGCCATTCAACAGCAAGGTCGCTTTGACTTACCAGGAACTCCAGTATGGCAAAATAACCAGTGGTATATCAGCCCAGCAAAAGCTACTGTTTACTGGCGTCCATCTTACGCCACTTTACAAGGACGGCATTTACTGCAACTCAATTATTTTATTTGGTTTTCTGAGCGCCCAGCAAATCACTGGTTTGATATTTTAGCAGGTAACATTGATGGAGTAATTTGGCGGGTAACACTTGATACAGATGGAACACCTCTATTATACGACACTATCCATTCCTGCGGCTGTTATCACACATTCATGCCAGTATCAGATCGATTAGTTGCTAAACCAACCTCTGGCCAACTAGAGCCACCTTTGATTATTCAAAATCCAGCTAATACCATTCCTGAAATTAAACACAAACTGTCGCCAGCTACGTTACAGCCCGCTGTTGTCGCAGTTAATAGTATTGATCACTGGGTGCTTGGGGTAGGTCACTTCCCTGTATCAGCGATGCATACATACCAGCTCAAACCATACGACAATTTACGTAGCTTAATGATTGGCCCTCAACAACGAAAAAACCTATTTGACAACACAGGGTTTATCAAAGGCACTGAACGACCAGAGCGATGGCTGTTTTGGCCATCAGGGGTACCCTCTGCAGGTACAATGCGCCAATGGGGACATCATGCCACTGCGTTTATTGGTGAGCGTTATTTTGATGACCCTGCTTTGATAGAAAAACTATTTTCCTACCATAATGAAGCAATAAAATAGCTAAAGCCATGATAAGACAAGTGGTGTATAAAAGGACACCTCTAGCATGAATCATTTTTAGGCATGAATCATTTTTAGGTGTAAACATAAAGTGGTATATACCCACAGCGAAGGGTTATTTAGGCGAGGCTACCGAGAGATGAAGCCCCAGAAGTTTAGATAAACTAAATGACTGGGGTGAAGACAGTTTATTGCTCCTCGACAATTGCTCCTGCATTGCTCTAATGAGTGGTATCCATACCACCATGCATAAAAACTGCATTCACACCATCCTTGGTGCTTAGCGACGGTAACAAAGCCTAAAAATCATTTGCGAGGAGTATAAGCACTGTTAACCATAATATCTGAAAATCGATCTCTAATCGTACTGCAGATATCATTGCGTTCAAACTCGCTAAATTCCGTGAGTGATGTTGGGTCAAATCGATGTAAATGTAAATAAGGCGTTTGTGACTTAAATTCTTTTAAGTCACCATTTACCAGTACCGGCAGAAATGGCGTGCCATAGCGCTTTTTATATAGCCTATCGAGAAACCCCACTGCAACTTCTAGCTCTAAATGATGATTTCTACGTTGCTTGCCTACAGGAATGCTGACGATAAACCCTCCCCTATTAATCGCCTCACCAGGAAATAACGAAATACCTGTTTGTTTAATGGAAACTTCACTGACTCGGTTAAATGTATCATGAAACGCATAAGGGTTAGGTAATACGATCAGGCCACTTCGATCCATATTCGACAGTATCACTTCAAAATTGCTATATAACTTTGCAACGGAAGGGCTATAAACACAAAAGGCTGTAGAAACATGCTTAAAAAAACTAATTGCTTTTTTCTTATTATGTAGTGCTGATAAATCCCAATATAAATCAGGGTTTTCAGGACGATCTGCAAGCTGTATTGGAGCTTTTTTCATTTGACTTTTCAAGTCCTTCCGCTTAATCAAGTACTGACTTTACCTACTAACCCTTTTTTCAAACAGTCGTCTATCATACCTATAACCAACTTATTATCAATAAGAAACTCAAAACATCCAATAAAAGTAAGCAATTTCTGCACGACAGTACAATTAAAGGATTTTTTGACCTATTCAGGTTACTGTAGTAATTAAGTCAAGTACTTATAGTGGTCAAGCCAAAGTAACCGAAGGTAAATGCTAAGAAGGCATTGATAAAAATTACTTGTATAACGTAATCTCAGAACAGAGGGAACTATAAATATGCAAACTGTATTAGCACTGGTTCATGATAGAGTAAATAAACAAAATAAAAGTCCATTTATCATGTGGCTAACAAATGATTCAATTCCGGTTGAGACCAGGCTATCAGCTTAGTACCCCTGTGCAGCCTTGTTCGCATTTGGGTTCAAAGATTTGAATAATATGATTCTTCGTTATCCAGACAATCAAGCTCAATCTGATCCTTCTTCCTTGAACATAGACTTATTTTTATAAGCTTTCCATTTATTTAGTATTGGTTGCATTGCTACTGATTTTACATAGTTATCTCCTTTCCTTTCACGCAAACGTTTCATAAATGAGTCAATATTTGAAGCATTAAAAAAATCATGACTTAAGGAAATAGAGTCCTCTAACACTACAGTTTGATGCCACCAGCCATCAGGCAAAATAAGTACTTCACCTGGCTCCAACACAAAATCAATTACTGGTGAAGCGTTTCTGTAAAGAGGGTAATTTACATAATCTGGATTAACCAAATCAATGCTGTTATCATCGTAATGCAACCACGGGCTATCCTCAGGTGGGTGTAGCAACCAACGTTTACGACCAAAAATTTGTGCTGAACAAACATGCTGCCCCAAACGATCACTATGATTCGCAATACCAGAACCTTTTAGTCCCATAAATATCCATGTAAGTGCATTACGCTCTTTTTCAGGTAAATCAAATGTCCAGTCTTTTTCGTTATTATCTAACAGTGACAAGGGTTTAAAATCTTCCCTAAGTAAACTCATAAAGTCATCTAAGCACCACATAGCATAATGAGGTGCATCAAATGGTGTTTCAAAAAATTTTTTTAATCGTATATGCTTGTTTTGATCATCACGGCTTTGAAAAAATTGAATAAATACACTGCCATAATGCTTCTTAAAGTATTCCACATTCCATTTTGACAACGCTGGCCACTCATCAATATATCCCTGTAATACGACAGGCTTATGAGGGATAAGATAATTTTCCAGCAGTTGGTCAAAGCAAATATATCCACTCACACGTTCAATCGGTGTGGTAATCCGCTTAGGTGATTGCTGCTGCCACTTAGATCGAAAGTTTATACTCGCTTTATGAAAGCTTGCAATTTTTGGATCTACTCCATAGCTGCGCTCTAGCTCATACTCAAAATGATCAATATTAGACTCATTAACAATATCTTGCGTAATGGAAATAGAATCTTCCAAAAGTGTTGTTTGATGCCACCAACCCACAGGTAAAAATAAAATTTCTCCTGCTTCTAGCACAAAATCTAAACAGGCAGCTTCAGCAAACTCAGGATATTTTTCTATAGACTGTTCTCTTTCTAACCAATTTGCTTTCCCTTCAGCCAAATAAGGCGTCATTTCAGGAGGGCTGATCAACCAACGTTTACGCCCACATACTTGCGTCGACCACAGATGGGTTCCCATACTGTCTTGATGGTTTTTAATGCCTGTGCCTTTGTTACCAATGAATATTACATTCATCTCACCATGGATCGTTTTTGGCAAATCAAGCAACCAGTTGAATTGTGGATCGCCCAAGAAACTGTTTTCTATAGGATAATCTTGACTAATTAAAGGCAACATTTCCCTTACATAAAGACTGGAATATAAAGTTTCACCACTAGTCATCCGGCTAAATAAATGTTTAAGCCGCATTTGCCTAGCTTCTCCCTCATTGCCATTAGAAAATACATTTGTAAAAATATTTCCAAAGTATTTTTCAAACCATTCAACACTCCATTTTTCTAGCGCAGGCCATTGCGTCGTTATTCCCCTCACAATGACAGGTCGGCGAGGAAAAAGATATTGTTGAGTAACAATATCTGCTTTCACCGGCATATCAATATGACAGATTTCATGTCCACCATACAGACAATTGAGAATATCTAAACCTTTGCTACTAACGATAGTTTCTATATTACTTTTATAATTTTTCATTTTATCAATATACTTCAAACATACAATTTTTATTTTTTAAACATCAACTGACGATGAGCAAACAGTCTTTTTACGTCATCTAAAGACTGACTATTGACCTGACGACGAACAGCACGTATTGTTTCTTTTTCATTGAGGCCACTTTCAAGCACAGTACATAGATCGTTCATCTGTTTTTTTGTAAGATTTAAACGCCCAAGTGCTAACATTTTTTTCAGAATAAATAGCAAATCACTATCAGTATCATAAAACGATTGGGAAATCATTATATTGCGATCAACACTTTCAACTGCATGCCACCAAAGCGTAGGAATATACAACACATCACCAGGCTCTATATCAGCGTGAAAAAGGGTTGCATGACAAAATTCTGGATAAGCACTCCAATCAACATTTTGTATATTAACAGGTGAGTAATTAACAGGACTATTGAGCGGATAGAGAAATGGAGTATCGGTAACATCAATTAACACCAAGCGTTTATATCCTGCCACCTGGCACAACATATTTTGATACCAGTCATAATGCAACGCTATTCTATTGCCACCCCGGGACATAATCATCCCACGCTTTATAGGCATGCTGAATGCTTTAAAGGTAGGAATATCTGGTGCATCAGCAACAAGCGTAGGAAATAACCAGCTCCCTACAAAATAGTCCGTCTCCCCTTCTGATAATGTTAAACGCTCAAGAAAGCGGGAAAAGGGCATCCATACTTTTTCTGCATCATCAAATAAATTTCCTTCAAATTGATCGCGGGATGTCTCTACATCTACTACATTATGACCAGCATTTCTATTTAAGTATTCATTATCCCACAATGACAGCGCATCCCAATAAGCAATACCTCCTTTTATTAATAATGGGCGATTTTGAGCGACATAATCTCGATTAAATGCACTCACTGAAATATTTTTAATACTATCGATAGGTTTCAGCTTACTTCCCTTAATATTTAATTCACTGACTCTTAGCACAAATATAACTCCCTATTGTGAGCTCAGTAAGTAGCATGCCCATAAAGGATATCAAATAAATTTTCTTCAATTAAGCGATGGAAAAGACTATGAGGATAGTAGGATTTACCTTGTTGCTGCTGGTATTCTCTATGATATTTCTTTAGTAATGCATTTCGTCGGGAAGGGGTTTCATCCAGTGCAATAATATTCAGAAGGTCATCTCGAATTGAATCTGATACTGGCAATATCCCTGCTTCAATTAACCTACCTGTTACTCGTACCCTCTGCTCCATAGACTCATTAATAATGTAAGAAACAGCGATATTACGGCCATAAGACTTCACTTGATGCCACCAATAACAAGGCACATAGAGTATGTCTCCTGCTCTAATACGCGCTACATAAGGAGTAGCTTTTGCCAAATACGGAAATTGGCTTAGCTCGTACTGTTCCAAGTTCACTAAAGAGCGATAATCTATTGTATCTTTTGGGTATAAATAGTTGAAATCTGTAATATCGAATAATAAAAACTCTTTTTCTCCATCAAACTGACACATCAAGTTTTCATTATCGTCATAGTGCAGGAAGGATCTTTGACCACTTTTTCCCCACCAAAATGTCCGTCGCCTTTCAACAGGAAATACTGAGGAAACACAGTGCTCATTTAGGTCTTGGTAAAGCGGTGGAGGTAGATTTTGATCTAAAATATAGTAACCGTGGGTTTCTTGAAAAAATTTTATAGTAAAGTCTTTAATTGACATTACTGCCTCATTACCAGATTCTAATAATATTTCCCCCTGTTCAGACAAAGGAAAAACATCTACTTTTACTCTCTGATCACCTGCTATTTTCAGCAAATATTCATCACTGCTCCATTGCATGGCTGACCAGTGTTTCACACCTCCACGAATAATCAATGGTCGATGTCTATCTACATAACAGCTTTTAAATTCTGCAGGCAAAATATCATTTACTTCATCTACTGCAATAGGTATTTTAGTTAGCTTCATTTAAATTGAATAAACCAAGATTTATACGGAAAAAGTTTTGCATTAAAAACAAAACAGGATAACTATAGTTATTTTTATTTTCACGTAAAGTATTAAATACAGTTTGGCGTAAGCGCTTAAATTCTCGTTCTATTGGAGTGACATCTTCGTTATGTTGGCTAGCATGAAAGTACAAAAAGCTTAGTCTAAGATAGGTCTCAAACAAATTATGTTCTAAAATAGAGTCAGTACCTAGTTCAGCCCTTGTGTTAACAATCGTTTCAGTTGGGTTATCCAATATATTTTCCAAACGACTTTTATCCATAGGAAACACATTATTACGAGCAAGCTTTGCAAATGCCATGAACTGCCCCCGTCGATCCAACCGTACCCATGATAATGCAATGGAACGTCCAAGGGCTTTGACTGCATGCCACCAATACCCTGGAACAAATAACATATCCCCTGCGTTAAGCTTTACTCGATAACATGTTATTGTTTTTAATGCAGGAAACTGATCGTAGTCAATATTATCTAGATTGACTGCAGAAAAATCAGGTGCTTTTGTATCATCATAAGGATACAAGCTATTGAAGTCAGCAATATCAAATAATAAAAACTCTTTTTGACCATTAATCAATATGTAAATATTTTCTTCATCATCATAATGGAGTGGTGCCAGCTGCTCCCCTGCCCCCATAAACATTCCCACTCGCTTTACATTAGGCTCGACTTTTTTAAATCCTTCCAACATTGAGTGAGTGCCCAAGTCTTGTACTAAAATAGAAGGCATGTTGGAGTCATTTACATAAAGACGGGGATTTTCTTGGTAAGAGTCTAAGAAGTCTGCAAAGCGTACTTGAATGATTGGCGATTGATGATCAAAGCCTAGGTCAGAGCGTACGGAAGTGGTCTGAAACACTTGGCGATTACCCGCTATTTGGCATAAGTAATTGTCATCCTCCCACACTTTCACTGCTTGCCAGTGAGTGACCCCTTCGCGAACTACACATGGTGTATTTTTTAGAAAGAAGTTTTCATAAAACTCATCGGCAGTGATGGTGTCAAACTCAGCAATATCCTTATACTGCATGTTAGTTCTTCCAAATCATTAATGGCATCCTCTAAAAGTTATTTATGAAGGGTATATAGTTAATCAGGATAGTGTACTTTATTAAGTACACTACTAAATAGATAGCCTTTAGTAGCGTACTTCAACCTATAGCTTATGAAAGAGTAGGCTTGCTTCTAGATTAGATGGATCGGCGACGATAGAATGAAATTGCCGCTTTACTTTCATCAAGTACATTATTGGGAATAAATTGTGGTAAAGCAACTTCTACCTGTTGATTATACTTTAATTCCACATAATTAGGGTTAGTCCGTAAAATAGGTGCGGCTAGGTAAGTCGTACCATTCAATACAACCTCACTTTTATGGACACTGGGTGAGTCGTCACCTTCTTCTGGCATTCCATCTTCTATATCTACCACCCTATCATTGGCTACATCAACAGCGTTATTAAATTCATTATCTAAATATTCAGGATATTGCTTTAGAAAGTTCACAGACACATACAACACACCATCAAGCTCTATTTCATTACCAAACACTGACTGGCTGTTATTCATTGGATTTAAGCCTCCATTCTTAGCACTATATTCATACATGAAGAGTATATGTTAAACTACTATAGCTTTATACACCTTATGTACACTAAATCCTATATTTAAAATGTAATATTTAGTGAAGTAAGTTATTACTTAAATACACCTCTAATCATTGTTTACAGTCTCTGGCCTTGAAGACATGTTGAAGCACATAGAACACCAACAGCACTGAGTGCAGGTATACTCTTTGCGCATAATAGAGCCAATTGCCAAACAGTTAATTATTTTTTAACTTTTATTAATATCAACCATTTATATTTATGGCAATTCTTGTTTCATTAACAGTCAAATAGCAAATCAATACATCACAGGTTCATGTCTTAGTAAGCAGTCATTGCACATAAACTATACTCTATTATTTGCTTTTAATTATTTTCTACCCTAAATTTGCACATGGAACTGTGAGCTTTACTGTATTTTAAAATTGGGCAGCCCAACGATTAGGTTTACTGTAACACCTAATTAACTTGGAGTTTATACTGACAATTATTAATACGGATTTAATAGTACACTTTAACTAATTATAAAAAAATGAGTACTTTACATGTCGGATTCAAAAAAAATAAAAAGCGAAAACAGACCAAATATTCTTTTGATCATGGTAGACCAAATGCGTTTTCCCATGCTGGGAAAAGAGGGTGGTTTTAACCAAGAACTTAAGTCAATTATTGGTTTTCAAGATAATCTAGGGGAAGATAATACCTTTAAAGATTTTTTCCCAGGATTAATGGCCCTGCGTAATAATGCCGTGGTACTTAACCAACATCGTATTTCTTCTTCTGCCTGTGTTCCCAGTCGAGCGGCTTTGTTTACTGGCCAATACCCTAACAAAACCGAGGTTAAATACACAGACGGTATATTTAAAGATGGCTCTAGTAAAAACTATCCTTGGTTGGACCCAACAGGATACCCGACAATTGGTGACTGGATGAGGGCAAACGACTACAACACGCATTATATCGGAAAATGGCATATTTCTAATGAATCACTCGACTCATTGGAAGAGTATGGATTTTCTAACTGGGAATGGAGTTACCCAGAGCCCTACGGCGGGCTTTATAATAATTTAGGCTACTACCGCGACTTCCAATTTGCTGATTTATCACGTACTTTTTTTCGCCGCATGGGATTAGGTGTTCCCTATATTCAAGCGGTTGTGCAAGAGGAAGACCCAGATACAAGTGCGAAAGTTCAGAACCCTTGGTTTACTGTCGTATCTTTTAATAACCCTCACGACATTGGCCTATACCCTGGTGTTCCACAGCAAGCCTGTGATCAGGTGATTTCTAGTGAACCTTTGGCGTTGGCCGTGCCATCGCAGGACACTAATGCAAAAATCCCTGAAGGGGGTACAAGGGGGTACTATCGAACTTCCGCTTAATCCGTTCAATTTTCCTCAAGACAATGCGACGACAATGGCAACCTGGAATGAAGATCTTGTTAATAATAATAAACCTGGTTGCCAGTTCGATTATTCCTACAAAATAGGGCTGGCATTTAATTCCCTCACAGCACAAAGTGTTACAGACTCTTCACTTGGCAATGCAACAGCCCCAGAAGAGAGGCTAGATTCTGCCGCTAATCTTACCCTAAATGCAGATATGTTAGGACTGCCCTTTGCGCTTACTTCGAACCCTTATCTCACCACTTCTGCTTTTATTCAATATTATGGCTTTCTATTACATCATGTAGATCAACATATCCATACTGTGCTTACTGAGCTGGAAGCCAGTGGGCAAGCAGAAAATACGATTGTTATATTTTGTCCAGATCACGGTGAATATAGTGGCTCTCACCACATGATGATGGAAAAATGGCATACTGGCTATGAAGAAATGATACATGTACCCTTGGTGGTGCGTTTCCCAGAAAATTATTACCGTGTTGAAGGCGGCTTGCAACAATTTGAGCAAGCGACGAGCCATGCAGACATATTGCCATCGATTCTCGGATTAACAGGCATCAACACCACCGAACAACAGCAAGAACTGTTAGCAAAAATTTCTGGGCATATTACAGACAACACAGCCATGCCAGTAGGTTCAGATTTTAGTCAGGCCATTCAAAGACTAGGTGATATTAATAAACCAAATAGTGACCAGCCACGTGAAGGGGTATTGTTTGTCACTTACGATACCATCACAGAGCCATTCAAAAAAGTCGTTTACGATGGTGATAACCCACCACCCATCACTGACAAAGATGGAAATCTAAATCCCTATAGTGTTTTCGTTGAAGCAATTGCCAAGCTTAAAGCACAGCAACCTAATCTAGCAGAAACGCTAGGTTCTGGGTCAGTCAGGCAACCCAATCTAGTGCATTGTGCAGTCAGTAATGATAATTGGAAACTAGTCCGCTACTGGGATCCAGCGTGGCTAATTGATGATGCTGTTTTTGAGCCTCAACAATTTGAACTCTACAATCTCAATATTGATCCAGCCGAGGAAGTTAATTTACTGGATGTAAATGACCCTAACTTTAATGTCATTGAAACAGTACCTGAGGAATTTGGTAGCAGGACAACTGTAGTAGATCAAGCAAACGCCATGCTTACCCTACTGGAATCTTTAGAATTTGAGTGGTTAAACGGTTGGACTGCACCCACACAGACTTCACCGGACCCATCCAAACAAGCCTCAAAGCAGAAAAAGGTAAAAGCTGACAAAGAAATGGCCTAACCTCAATAGTTACTTAGAGTTTTTTTGTCTTACGCCACAACGAGGATGTTGCAAAAGGTCAAAAGCGCAGTAGTTTTGCGACACCCTCCAATTAACTACAAGACATCCACTTGCTGTTTTCTTTTAAAGTGATTAGCTGCTATTAATAATGAAAACACAATAACAATAAATCCTATTACTGCAAATAGCCGTTGATAAAAATTATCCTGATAGAGATGATGTGTACTGAGAGCAGTCAGTTGATTTTTTGCAATTATTTTCTCAATATTTGACAAGTGAATCACTGGTACCTTTGTACTAATAAACTTCCACATCAATGAAGTGATTTCAGGTGATGACTCATCAGAAAGTGAGCGATTTAAGCCTGGTTTAAACAGCTTTTTTTTATCATTAATTGAACCAACAGAGGCTTTCCCACCACCAATATTAATAAATGCTTTTATTGGCTTATCTCCAGCAGCTGCATTGAAACGCAGCCACTTTTCTTCAATATTTCCATCAAGCGAACCTGTATATATAAGTGAAGGGTTGTTATTACGTTGAATTGCTTTTTGCAATAGCTGTATACCTTGTGGCGAAAGGTTTATAGCTAGGTCATTTTTTGCACCATAAGATACAGCCATTGGTATAAAGTTAATTAATCCTGCTTTATAAAGTAACGACCCCATATCAATCCATAACATTTCTGGCTGATTGGCTCCCCACTGTGATGCAGTTAAACTCAGCATTATTAGTGGTTTTGCACCAATTGTTTGTAATGCTGCATAAGTATACAAGTTTAATGCAGGAAATGAACCGGTTGCACTAATAGCCACATAGTCACCTTTTTCAACACCTATCTCTTTCAACCACCGATATATTAATAATGTTATATCTGGATTTAAAGAAGCTTGTTTTGCACTTAGATGACCAAAAATAGAGGTTATCGGAGTTGACTCCCATGTACCAATTAATCCTGTTTGTTTCAGGTCAACATTAATTGGTGCCATTAATCCTAATCGTTGTTTTTCCTTTTTTATCAGATTACTTCCTTGCTTAGCCAGCTCAACAGCTTGCTTCATTTCTATTTTATAATTCACTAGCAATCGCCACTCGACAATATAAAGAGTAACAACGGCTAGTAATGTCACTAATAATAGAGCTACAGTATGAATTTGATACGGGCGCCGATAGATAGATTTCATTATACCTTTAATTACCAATAGCTAATAGAACAAGCCTGACTAAAATTGAGCCAGTGATAACAGTGCAAATCGTAGTAACAACCCCTTGCCGCTCATACCAATTAGCCACTAAACCAGGAATAACATATCCAATAACACCAAAAATATCATTATTACTTCCAGGTAATACAAATGGTAACTGATCTCCAACAAAATTCACTGATGCGACATGCTCAAATATCCCGCCTAATAAAAAAGCAACCAATAGCATAGCAACATATTGTCGGCGACCATATAACATCACAAATATGGAAAGTGCTTTAACCAGCATATAAGTAAAGATACTAATTATTAAAGTAATCAATACACTGAAAGGATTATGTAAATGTAAAGCGATGTAGCCTGGAACAATAACGCCACCACAAAATAATGAAAATAACTCAATAAATAGCAGACCAACAACTAACCCTACCCCAATGGATATCGTTAACATACTAACCAAAATTAACCTCTAGAACGTCGACAATATTAGAAGATGAAGAAGAAGAAGACCGGCGAGAAAAAAAAGCTAATAAATCAGCTGCAACCCCTTTAATATTACCAATCCCCACCACTAACAACTTGTGCCCACCTAACAGGGTAAATTGTTCTACTAGTGACTTAGATGTTTGATCAATAGGTACCTCAATCAATTCAGCTGCTACCCCATGTTGCATAGCCGTTTTGATAAATGCCTGCCTACCAGTTCCCAATACAAACAGTTTATCTATATCAGTCAGCGAAGCGCACATTTTACCAAGCTGGATAGAGCGCTCTCGACGATCTGCACGACAGTTAACCAGCATAATTTTATGACTATTATCTACTAGTCGTTCTAAAGCCTGTTCCCAACAAAGCTTAGAAGATAATGGATCATTTGCAGCAAAAGCATTCACTAAAATTAATTGTGTTTCTTGCCAGGTTAACTGTTTAATATCCATTGCGCCTAGATCAGGCGTTGACTGCCACATTCCCTGTAAAGCCGTTTGGCGATCCACTCCTAAATCTCGACACACACTCAATGCCAGCGCTACATTCTCTTGATGTTCTATATAGCTGAAGCCATTCATATCTGCAGAACTAATACTATTTGAAGCAATAAGTGCAACTAGCTGAGAGTTACGGTCAGCTGCTGCCTTTTTAAATATATTTAAATATTTTTTCTCATTGGTATACAGCTTTCCGTTAACAGGTACTGTACCCGCTAATGCTTTTGCCACATCTCGTTCTGTTGGCCCCATCACATCCAAATGATCAGGACCACTATTGGTAATTACCCCATGGGTTGACTTAACTAATGAAAGCTCAGAATAAGCCTGCAACTCAGGCTTTAATGCCATACACTCTACTATTAATACATCTGCTCGATAGCTTTCTGCAAACTCAACTACTTTACACTGCTCAATTATATTTGGAATACAGCCCCTTTTAATCGTAATCTCATCTTTATTCCCTAACACGAGCTTCGCTTCTGAGCCAGTTGTTTTACATAATGTTTTCAAGCCCGCCTGACGTAATCCCGCAGCAATCAATCGAGCTACCGATGACTTACCTCGGGTACCATTGATATGAATTCGAATAGGAATACTTTGAAGATAACGATTATGCTTTCGTCGCTCCAGATAAGTGATAGCAATAAGAAAAAGCAATAATATCATTATAACGATAATATCCATTTACAAAGCTCAACTATTCGTTACTCTGTTAAGAATTCATCTACAACATAAGGTCATTTACCCAACTAAGTCACATAGTATATCTTCTCTTAATTGTCTTATAAACTGCATTTATTTTATTTGGCGTTTTTAACGATAATAGCTTAATAGTGTCTATATAAGAGCTGCCAGTCTCTAAGAGAATATCATGGCCTATGTATTCATTTTTTATCCAATTAGTAAAATAAATATCGTCTAACATCATTTCAGTTATTGACTCATTTGATTCTGGAAAAAAACTAAGGTTAGCCGAAAAACCTCGATTTTTATACGCTGGTGGATTAAATTCAAATGACACTTGTTGCCACTGATTTGCCTTTATCCCTACGGAAGATAGGGTTTGCCTCTTTCTTTCCTTAACTACAGTACCATTCATCTCATCGTAATCAATGGAAAATTGTAGCTTCCCTGAATGTTGTGGCTTTACCCAAGCATTCAACGAAATACTGCCATTATCCTTATAAATTCTTACTTTCCGTATCAGCTGTATTTGAGGTTGATTAGATTTGACAACGATACCAAACTGTCCATGTTTAGCTGCTTGTGGTGAAATAATAAGGTCTCCATCAATGGCCTTCCAATGATTTTGAGTGGATTTATCATGATCAATCCATTCAAAGCTATCCAAAGGCAATAAAATATTACCTTGATTAACCTGCATTACTCCAGCTGAAGACAATTGACTAAGGTATGTAAGCCCATCAGTTTCTTTAGAAAATCTTAAGAAAAGGTGGCTACCATTGTTATTTTGTATGGTGCGTTTTGATACTGTCGTAATCAGTTCATCTTGTCTGGCTGTAATCACTCCATGAGCCCCCGATTTATAAATATACACTTCATTAACTGCAGACAAATATCTTACTCGATTCAGCACATAGTGGTTAATATCAGATATTGCTGGCTTAGGCTGATATTTATCAATATAAATAGGAACAACTTCAGCTCGATGAAATGACTCTCCATCCATCCACACATACAAAATCATAGACGCCTGGGTACCATAATGATACTGATCAAAAATAAAATTCCCTAATGAATAGGCTACTAGTTTCCCTTTATATAGGTCAAACCCTTGAATAACATGAGGATGATGACCAATAGCTAAATCAGCTCCTTGATCAATCGCTAATTGTAATCGTAATTTCGTACTCTCATCAGGGTTCTCACCATATTCACGACTACCATGGTATTGAATAATGGAAGGGCCTTGATGATCAGCTAACTTTCTAAATGTATCGACTATATTGTTTTCATTGCCCCAAGCAGCCCCTCCTTTATCAAAAGAAGCTACTTGATTTGGGGTGACTTTTCCTGGCCACCCCACAAATCCTGTAAATGCAAAATTCTGTTTGTTTATATCTAAATATTTAGGTGATAGTGCCAACTTATCATTTAACCCAGCCCCTACATAGTCAAACGAGAGTTTATTAATGGCTTCCAGGGTACTTGTTAAGCCGATATCCAAATAGTCATAAATATGATTATTACCAAGGTTAACAAAATCAACGCCTGCCCACTTCAATGCTTTTAAACTTTCTGGCCGACTATAAAAGGTATAAGGCTTAATACTTTTTATTTCAGGCTCATTCTTTATTATGGGTGACTCCAGGTTAACACTGGTATAATCAGCTATTTCTAAATAGGGTTTAATAGTAGATAAAATTTTCTTACTGTCTTCATAAGCAGCTGTAGAGTGTATTATTGCCGTTCCAGGGTCCGCAGGGGTTAAAAAGCGTCTTCCCATCATCACATCTCCTGTAAATAGCAGTAGTGCTCTCCCCTTTTTACGAGCAACCAGCTCAATATCAGGTATTGTTCCTTTTGAAATATCAGTTTTAGAGAAATAGTGTAGCGAGGGATAGTAGCCTTTAGCTGAAACTAGTACTTTATATATACTATTTACTGGCACTGTCGCGCTATATTTTCCATTTTTTGATGTTTCCAAGAAGTAATCATTCACCTGGACCTTACTTTGAATGCCCTCTCCCTGTTCATTAATAATTTTTCCCGAAATTAAATGACTAGCACTAACTGACTCAGCAATTATAAATAATAGGATTAGCCATTCACTCTTCATTTACTGTCTCCTTACTACAAAAGACCACTGTGATTAAACATTACACTGATATCACAAATAAATTTACAAAGCTGAGTAAAAGTTTACCCAACGCCATAATATTAGATGGCCTTCGTATAATTCCGATAAAATAGTTATAGTGTTGCTGTATTTTATAATTTAATCAACTGCTACTGTCGTAATTAATGCTACAATGTCGTTATCTTTGCTTCTTGTAGTATAAAGGCCTTGATTTGATACAACCGCCTTTACAACTCATCGTTGATGCAACATTGTTAGCTTATACCCTTTTCATGGCGTATATTTATGTGTCAACTACTTGTTTATTCCTAGCTTTTGTTCATCTATTCTCTATTTAGGGCACCTCTAATGATTACGGCCTCTGTGCAAGCAGATGAGCCTTCAGGTAAACCAGGGATACCTCTCTATGCTTTATAAAGCAGTATTCAACATAGTTATTACGAGTTTGTTATTTTTCTTTAAAGTAAATGTTAACTCTGCGCCTATTCCGGTCTTTACAAAACCAGTACAACTAGAACCTTTTGTTGAAAAAATTGAAGCATTAGGCACCCTCAGAGCTAATGAGGCAGTCACATTATCTTCTACTGTTACTGAAACAATTACTGCTATTCATTTTAATGACAACCAACGAGTTAAAAAAGGTGATGTCTTAGTTGAAATGACCAGTACTGAAGAACATGCTCAACTAGAAGAGGCTCGCTCTACTTTGGAAGAATCCAAACGGCAGTATGAACGTGTCCAATCGTTAGTGAAATCTAACTTAGCCTCTAAATCACTATTAGATCAACGACGAGTAACATATGAAACTGCCCAGGCTAAGTTTTTTGCAACCCAATCCCGACTAGCCGATCGACTAATTATTGCACCTTTTAATGGTGTGGTGGGGTTACGTAATATCAGTGCCGGATCACTGGTAACACCAGGTGATCCAATTACTACACTTGATGACGATAGTGTAATGAAATTAGATATTACTGTACCTGCAATATTTTTAGGCACCTTAAAACCTGGTCTTGAGATCACAACCAAATCAAGAGAAGTGAATGACAATATTTTTCAAGGAAAGATTACCAGCATTGACTCTCGCATCAACCCTATCACCCGCTCCATCATTGTGCGCGCGATATTACCCAATCAGCAACAACGACTAAAACCTGGTATGTTAATGTTGGTTGAACTACGCAAGCCTGTTAAAGAAAGTTTAATGTTGCCAGAAGAGGCTCTAGTGCAAGAGGGTTTTAATAAATACGCTTTTGTCGTGAATACAACCACTACGCCACCAACCGTTGAAAAGCGCAAATTAACCACTGGTCCCCGACGGCCAGGCGCTATTGTTGTACAACGCGGGCTGCAACCCGGAGAAATAGTCGTCACTCACGGCCTAATGCGGTTAAATAATGGTAGTCCAGTAAAAATATTGGCTAAGCAGCGAACGAAGGCTAATCAATCTATCACTGACCTTTTACAACAGCTGCCTCCTAATCAATCATCTACTCAACCATACCGTCCCGTCCATCAGCTTAAATCATCAGATAAACAAGAGTAACCTAAATCATGTTCCTATCTGATATTTGTATTAAACGACCTGTTTTTGCTTCAGTTATTTCTATCCTGCTGATTGCATTTGGCATCATTGCCTTTGAACGACTGCCATTACGAGAGTACCCAGATATCGACTCGCCAATTGTATCAATTGATACTCGCTATCCAGGGGCTGCCGCTAATGTCGTAGAAACCCGAATTACCCAATTAATTGAAGATCGTATTTCTGGTTTAGCAGGCATTAAATACATCGAATCAGATAGCTCTGATGGTCGATCACAAATCAATATTGAATTTAGCTTAACCCGAGATATTGATGCAGCTGCTAATGATGTACGAGACAGAGTATCACGTATCTTAGATGACATTCCTCAAGAAGCCGAACTTCCTGATGTACAAAAGGTTGATTCTAACGAAGATGTGATTATGTGGCTTAATTTAACCAGTGATCGCCTGTCAGTACCTGAGTTAACTGATTATGCTGAGCGCTATCTAGTAGACCGTTTTTCTATTCTCAAAGGTGTTGCACGGGTACGTGTTGGTGGTGGCCAGAGTTTTGCTATGCGCATTTGGATTGATCGTGCCAAACTGGCTGCTCACAACTTGACGGTAAGTGATGTAGAAAAAGCACTGCGCTCAGAAAATGTAGAATTACCTGCTGGCAACATTGAGTCAATTAACCAAGAGTTTACCGTAAGGGTAAAACGGCTTTTTCTTAAGCCAGAAGACTTTAAACAGTTAGTATTATCCCGCGGTACTGATGGTTACTTGGTTAGATTAGGTGATGTGGCGACAGTAGAAAAAGGCACCACCGAATATCGCACCCTATTTCGTGGTAATGGGGAAAGTATGGTAGGCATCGGCATCACCAAACAATCCACCGCCAATACTATTGAAGTCGCCCGTGCGGCAACATTACAAGCAGATCGGATCAATAAAGATTTACCAGATGGCATGTACATTCATCAAAGTTATGATTCTTCCGTATTTATTGAAGAAGCAATTAACGAAGTTTATAAAACCCTTACTATTGCTATGTCCTTGGTTATTTTTACCATTTATTTATTTTTAGGCAGTGTACGTGCCATGTTGGTACCTGCGGTCACTGTCCCTATTTCATTAATTGCTACATTTATTGTGCTGATGATAATGGGTTTTACGGTCAATTTATTGACCTTACTCGCTTTAGTATTGGCAATTGGCTTAGTGGTTGATGATGCTATTGTCGTGTTAGAAAATATTCACCGTCGCATGGAAGAATATAGTGAACCGGCTTTAGTTGCCGCTTTTAGAGGCACTCGTCAAGTGGGTTTTGCGGTTATTGCTACTACACTAGTTTTGGTTGCAGTCTTCGCGCCTATTACCGTATTAGAAGGAGACATAGGTCGTTTATTTTCAGAATTCGCGGTTACGATGAGTGCTGCTGTAATTTTTTCCAGCTTAGTTGCCCTCACCCTGTCCCCCGTTTTAGCATCAATGGTATTAAAACCTACAAATGGCTCCTTTTTCCTGGTTAAAAAAGTTGATAGTTTTTTTAATTGGTTTAAAAAACACTATAAACATTGGGTACTAACCTGTCTCAAAAAACCCTATATAGTCATTTCATTGTTTATTTTAATGATTACATTGTCTGTATTTTTAGCTAATAAAATTCCTACCGAATACGTACCTAAAGAAGATCGCGGGGCATTTTTTATCTTAGTCAACGGCCCTGAAGGCGCTACTTATGCATATATGAAGCAGTATATGGATGAACTTGAACGACGCTTGATGCCTTTGGCAGAAAAAGGTGAAGCTCAAAGAATATTAGTACGTACTCCAAGAGGTAGTTTTAATTCAGGTATAGTAATTATGGTACTTAGTGAATGGAGCAAACGCCGTTCAGCCTGGAAAATAATGGCAGAAATGCGTAAAAACACAGCCGATCTTGCAGGCGTAAAAATTTACCCTATCATGCGACAAGGCATCAGAAGCCGCACAGCAAAACCCATTCAATTTGTCATTGGCGGTGGTACTTACGAAGAACTCGCCAAATGGCGCAACATTCTATTTACTGAAATTAACAAAAATAACCCTGGGTTTACTGGCCTTGATAGTGATTATAAAGAAACCAGCCCACAAATCCATGTTATGATTAATTACAACCGAGCAGCAGAGCTGGGCGTTTCCATTCAAAATATTGGCCACACCTTGGAAAGTATGCTCGCATCACGACGTGTGACTACTTATATAGAAGATGGCGAAGAATATGATGTACTGGTTGAAGGCAAGCGCGACCAGCAGAATAGTCCTAATGACTTAACTAATATCTATGTGAGATCTGAACGATCCGGCCAGCTGATTCCTCTTTCAAACCTAGTTAAACTGGAAGAATATGCAGGATCGAAAACCTTAAATCGCTACAACCGCACTCGCGCTATTACTATTGATGCTAATTTAGAAGACCATTTATTGTTGGGGGAAGCTCTCTCCTATCTGGAAAATCTAGTTAGAAAACATCTGCCTGATAGCGCTGTTTTTGATTACAAAGGCCAATCATTGGATTATAAAAACTCTGCCGGTGCCAGTTATTTCACCTTTGGGTTAGGTATTTTAGTCATGTTTTTAGTGCTGGCGGCTCAATTCGAAAGCTATATTACCCCTTTTATCATCACCCTTACTGTACCATTGGCTATTGCCGGTGGATTAATTGGGCTAATACTAACCGACAATACGCTCAACCTTTACAGCCAAGTCGGTTTAATCATGTTAATTGGCCTGGCTGCAAAAAATGGTATTCTTATTGTGGAGTTTGCTAACCAAATGCGAGACCAAGGGGCAACAATAAAAGAAGCCATTACCGAAGCAGCACAAGTACGATTACGACCAATTATAATGACCAGCATTACCACAACAGCAGGCTCAATTCCATTGATTATATCTTTTGGTGCAGGGGCTGAAACCCGACAAGTGTTGGGGATTACCTTATTTTTTGGGGTAACGGTTGCCACCGTATTTACTCTATTCGTCATCCCTGTTGCCTATCATTTGCTAGCAAGATATACAGGGGCACCAGGCGATACTGCCCGTAAATTAGAAACAGCATTGCAAGCAAATACCTTAGACTCAAGCGTCTCAGAAAAACAAATCAAAAGTGAGTAGTTGAATGAATGAAGTTAACTCACAAGCTAACAGAGCGTGGGGAAAAGCCTGTTTATGGTTAGCTTTTAGAATCAACATCGATACCCGCCATATAGCAGGTATCTTTCTCTAAAATGACTTACTAAAAGAAAGTTACGAAGAAGCAGGCTGCTCTTTTAACGCCTCAGGCTGAGTAGCAGCTGTTTTACTGGAAAACAAGCCTAACCCTATCACCAACATAGCCACTCCACCTAATACCCAGCAATAATAAACATTACCGATCAAGGCCAAGGGAGAAAGCCCAGCAATTGATCCCGCCAATAAAATCTGCGCCCCATAAGGCAATAAGCCTTGCACCACACAAGCAAAAATATCTAGCAAACTGGCACTTCGTTTACTGGTAATGCCATAATGCTGGCTAACATCTTTAGCTACACCCCCAGCAATAATAATCGCAATGGTATTATTAGCAGTAAATATTCCACTGATTGCGGCTAATAAACCAACAGATGCTTCACCGGCTTTTTGGCTTTTATTGGCAGAGTTTCTGCCTAGCAGAGTAATCTTATCAATAACCCACTGCATGCCACCTTGCTGTTTCATAATCATGGCCAACCCACCAATCAACATGGACAGGACCATAATTTCCAGCATTCCCTCATAACCTGCATAAATGTTTTTGCTAAGCGTTTCTAAACCATAATCAGGCGCAATCAGCATCCCCATAACACCTGATACGGCAATACCAATCATTAAGACAGCCAGTACATTCAACCCCATTACTGCGAGGGCTAATACGATAAGATAAGGTAAAGCCAACCACCCATTCACCGATTTAGCTTCTATCGCCTGACCTGGCTCACCCATCACAAATAATAAAATAATGGTAAGTACGGCTGCAGGTGCTGCAATTTTAATATTTTCTCTGAATTTATCTTTTAAATCACAACCTTGGGTTCGTGTCGCCGCTATTGTGGTGTCAGAAATAACGGATAAATTATCACCAAACATAGCGCCGCCAATAACAGCACCAATACAGACTGCTTCAGGCAACCCAGCTGTTACCGCCACTTGTAACGCTAAAGGCGCTACAGCTGCTATCGTACCCATGGACGTTCCCATCGCAGTGGCAATAAACGCTGAAATTATAAAAATACCTGGCAGTAACAAGCTAGCAGGAATAATGCTTAACCCAATATTGACGGTTGCATCGACACCACCAATGGATTTAGTAACGCTGGCAAATGCACCTGCAAGTAAAAATACAAGGCACATTAAGATTATATTTTGGTCACCCACACCTTTAACAAAAGTTTCAATTTTGCTATTAGCTTTCCCTTTAGCCAGGATAAAAGCTAAAATAATGGCAGGCAAAATAGCCACTGGGGCTTTGATTTGATAAAAAGCAAAATCTACCGCCTGTTGGTGGTAATAGACCCCGCTACCAATAAATATGCCTAAAAATAGCAATATAGGTAGTAATGCTATAAAACTACCAGTTTGTTTTTCCATCTTAATAACTCACCTAAATAACTAGTAGTCCACGCGGAAAATAATAAGGCAACGACTTCACGCATGTACCATTAGTGAATATAACCTAAAATATTTAATGGCAACTATTACCCTAGTAGTGCGCCGGCTAATAAATAACCAGCTCCTCCTATTCTATAAGCGTACCCTACATACTAGGCAAGGTTGCCATTCACAAGCCAGAACACAACTGTCTTATATGACCAATAAGAAAAGAAGCAGAAGGATATACTAAGCGTAGGAATGGTGGAACAATTAACAGATGACATTTTATTATGCATCTATAATTAAAGATTATACCCCATTAAAAATTCGGAAAATACGCATAGCTAATTTCTTGTTTACAAGATAGGCAATCTATAGCCAAAGCGAATGGTTTTTAGGGGAGGCCGTCGAGCGATGAATCCCTATGAGTTTATGTTTTTATAAATGATTAGGGTGAAGAGCGACGACAACAAACCCTAAAAATCATTCGCGAAGGGTATATTAACAGCGCTTTTTACCCCCCCTTAGTGAACAGCATTACTCTGACGAAAAAACCCGTAAAAGCCCTTAGCATAATAATTGTATCGTAGTAACAGCCACTACAGTGAATTTGCAGGCATTCTGCGCTAACAATGTTATAAAAGTTATTCAGCGTGGCTAGCTGTAATAACTACAATAGGACAACTACTCATCCAAGCCTTCTGTCAATAAGCACACACCAGAGGAGCAAAAACTTTCTTTTCATCGACTAGATATTGTTCACAAGTGCACACCTGAAGTACTTACCAAGCTGCTAAAAGATCACAAACTCAAGGTTTTAGGATTCTCTAGCTACAAAAACCCTGCATAATACTTCCGTCTTCATTTATCATCTAACATGGTTAAACAGCTCCTACTCATAAAGAGGAGCTGCCCTGGCTGGACCGCCTGACATATTTCAAGCCATCCAGCACAGGAGCAAGTGACTGTCTAAGAGGCTGAGGCTGAACCTCAAATCAACATGAGTCAAAGTTCACCCCTGACAATTACTGATAGCTCTGATATTAAGGGAAGCCATACAATAGTTGATAAGAATGAGAGCTAATTCTCTGAACTGATTAAACAATCACACGGTCTGAGTAATACTTTATTAGTCTACTGTTGAAATAGAAAGTATGCTTAAGCCCTAAGATCAGCGATGGTTGACTATAGTCATTCGTGAAGAATATAAGCATTAGCAACCATAGGTAACACCTATAATAAGGCCATTCATCTCTACAGCTAGGGAGTGATATGAAATATTTGCAGTGTCTGGTATTGATATCAGTTATTTGGAGCATCAATTCAGTCAGCTTTGGCCAGGAGGGGCCAGAACAGGCCATTCAGCCCGTAGTCACCACCATTGAAAACTGTACTGCTCCTGCGACTACATCTGAACAAGCGACTAAACAAGTAAAGCCTACAGGTAAGCAAGTTAAAACCAAAGTGCAGACTATCGTTTACTGCCCACAGGCTAAGCCAGCAGAAAAGGCAGAGGCCAATGGAGAGGAAAAAGAACCCGCTGATCAAAAGCTGGTTGTTGGTGAGTTAGAAAAAATAACCCTAACCCCACCAGGTATCACTTATGATGCACGGATTGATACGGGGCTGTCGACGTCTGTCTTACATGCTATTGATATCACTCCCTTTGAACGGGATGGTAAAAAATGGGTTAAATTCAAGGTGAAAGATCCAGGGTCGGGTGAGGTTACTGAAATCAGTCGCCAAGTTGTCAAAAAAGTGAAATCTAAACAGCCAGACTCCGATGGCCAAAAGGCTTATATCGTAAAAATGAATGTTCGTCTGGGCTCAATTGAGCAACGGATTTCATTCAGCCTGACAGACCGCAGCAACTATGACATTTCAGTTTTAATTGGTCGTAACTTTCTAAAGGATATGGCCGTTGTTGATGTCAGCAAACAATTTACCCAAAAAAACCCTACCCCTGAGCAAACGCCTAATTTGGCCGTAGATGAGCAGCAATAATGTCATCAAGAGCACAAGTTTATTTACTATCTTTCATTTTCATTTTTATTGGCATAGGCCTTACCATTTATAAGAACTCAGAGCTTGAGTTCCCGCTATTGCCTGGTGAGCGCAAAACTATCTGGACTGTGGAAGCAAAAATTGAATTTAAAGCCACCGATAAACCTGTCACGGTCTCGTTTGCTTTACCTCATAACCCACCAGAAATGGGTATTTTAGATGAAGACTTTACTGCCTCTGGTTATGGTTTTGGCTGGGACAGCAACCAGCAAGAGCGTCGAGCGCAGTGGGCCAAACGAAAAGCCAAAGGCAAGCAGGTTTTGTTCTACAAGGTGCAGGTTTTCAAACAGTCTGATACATATCCAGTTGAAGATGCTATTCCACCAACTGAGACCAAAGCACCCGACCTGTCGCCCAGTTTGAAAACCACTATCAGTCAGTTAGTCACTTATGTGTATAACCGTTCTGCTGACAACACAACATTTGCCACAGAACTAATACGCCTGATCAATGATAAAGAACCCATTGAAGATGTTCAGCTTTTATTAGGCAATCAAGGGTTAAGTAAAACTCGGCTGGCCTTAAATGCATTAGCGTTAGCCAATGTACCTGCGAGGGTTGCTAAAGGTCTGCGGCTAGAAGATGGCCGTCGCAACCAAAAGCTTACAACGTTAATTGAAATTTTTGATACTGATCACTGGGTCTTCTTAAACCCTAAAACGGGCCAAAAAGGGCTGCCAGATAATTTTATTCTTTGGCAACGAGGAGGCAGCTCACTGCTAGATGTGGAAGGTGGTGATAACTCTAAAGTATCATTTTCAATTATTAAAAACTCTCAGCCAGCCAAGTCTTTTGCTATTTTGCATGGTGCTGAAAACCAGGCAGCTCTGGTTGACTTTTCGATTTACAGCCTGCCAATTGAGCAGCAAAACGTTTTTAAATCGATTTTGCTCGTCCCTATCGGTGCTATCGTTGTGGTATTAATGCGCATCTTAGTGGGGGTAAAAACATCGGGTACCTTCATGCCGATTCTGATCGCCATTGCGTTCATTGAAACCACCCTGTTTACTGGCCTGATTATTTTCCTGGTGATTGTCACGATTGGGTTATTTATTCGATCCTATTTAAGTCGACTCAACTTGTTACTGGTGGCACGAATATCCGCTGTAGTTATCGTTGTAATTAGTATTATGGCGGGCATGAGCATTCTTAGTCACAAATTGGGTATCAGCGAGGCTATGTCCGTCACCTTCTTCCCAATGATCATTCTAGCTTGGACAATAGAAAGAATGTCTATTTTATGGGAGGAAGAAGGCCCCAAAGAAGTATTTACTCAAGGGGGAGGTAGTTTACTGGTAGCAACGCTTGCCTACCTATTGATGACCAATCAGTATGTTGAACACTTAACCTTTAACTTTCCTGAACTATTGCTAGCGCTACTAGGCTGTATCATCCTGTTAGGCCAATATACTGGCTATCGATTAACAGAGTTACGCCGGTTTCAACCATTAGCCGAGGATTAATCACGATGTTTTTTGCTAGACCTAGCAAATTAAGGCAAAAAGGCATTCTCGGCATGAATAAGCGTAACGTGTCGTATATTGCCAAATACAATCAACGCAGCCTTTATCCTCTAGTTGATAATAAACTAAAAACTAAGCTGGTTGCTGAAACGGCTAAGGTATCCACGCCAAAGCTGTTGCACACTATTGAATACCAGCATGAAATAAAACAACTGGGAGATGTCGTCAATAAATATGATGGTTTTGTCATCAAGCCATCGCAAGGTAGTGGCGGTAAAGGAATTTTAGTCATCACCGAAAGAACAGCGGAAGGCTTCTTTAAGCCCAGTGGTGAAACACTGACTCTTTCTGATATTAAACGACATGTATCAAATATTCTAAGTGGCTTACACAGCTTGGGTGGCAAAACGGATGTAGCAATGATTGAGGCGCTGGTCCAATTTGATCCGGTGTTCGATCGGTACAGCTATGAAGGTGTACCCGACATCCGGGTTATTGTCTTTAAGGGCTTCCCAGTAATGGCTATGCTCCGCTTATCAACTCACGAATCGGACGGTAAAGCCAACTTACACCAAGGTGCTGTTGGGGTTGGACTTAACCTGGCCAATGGTAAAGCATTATGTGCCGTACAAAGTAACCGCCCTGTTGACGAACACCCTGATACAGGCAGCCATTTTGAAGCATTACAAGTTCCACACTGGGATAAAATTCTTCATTTAGCCTCTTCCTGCTATGATATGACACGACTTGGCTACCTTGGTGCTGATATTGTTCTAGACCAACAGCTGGGGCCGTTGTTACTAGAGCTCAATGCAAGACCAGGACTTGCTATACAAGTAGCAAATAATACTGGTTTGGAACCCAGGCTTAAGCACATCGAAACCATGAAAAAGCATGGTTTTTCTGTCGATCAACGAGTTCAGTATTCTCAACAACAATTTGGCATTCTTTAAACTTTTCTCTAAAAAACACTAACCATATTATGAAACTGACCTCCTTAATTGTTCATCGAATCATCTTGGGAATGCTCTTTTTCTCTTGGAGTTTAGTCACAGCAGCCTCAAAAAATAATAACTATTATTATGTTGACTATGAGGTTAATCTCCAGCCAGCGACCAAAACTGCACAGGTCGCTATTAACCTGCGTAAAAATGCCCAGTTCATTCGTTCAATTCGCTTGAAAGTCGACTCACAACGTTACCTTAACTTTAAAGGTTCCGGACAAGTAAAAGTTAAGGAAGACTTCGTGCTTTGGCAGCCCAATGGTAAGCCTGGCTCCTTAACCTATACCGTAAAAATGAACCATCAACGCAAGTCAGGCCGTTATGACTCAATCATTACTGACAGCTGGGCACTGTTCAGAGGGTTCGATATTATTCCACAACTCCGTGTCGACATGCAGGATGGCACTCAATCTAAGGCAAAGCTGCTCTTTAAAATGCCAAAAAGCTGGTCAATAGCCACGCCCTATATTCGCTATACCAGTGGAGCTTATAAGGTAGACCACCCTAAAAGTGCATTTGACCGACCCAAAGGATGGATTGTAGCAGGCGATATTGGGGTTAAGCGGGAAACGATTAAAGGTATTAAAGTAGCCGTAGGGGCTCCTAAAAAACAGTCAGCCCGGCGACTCGATATTCTCGCTATGCTTAACTGGAACCTGCCCGTCTTTCTCGATATTTTTCCTGATTTCCCTAAGCGTATCAATATTGTCAGTGCTAATGACCCTATGTGGCGAGGAGCGCTATCTGGTCCCAGCTCTTTGTTTCTTCATGCAGACAGGCCTCTAATCACAGAAGATGGCACCAGCCCCCCGATTCATGAGCTGATTCATGTTGCCATGTCTGCCCGAGCAGAGCCTGGTCATGACTGGTTAGTTGAAGGGCTTGCAGAATACTACTCGCTAGAAATCATGCGTCGGTCAGGCACTATTACTCAAGAGCGTTTTGAAAAATCCATTAAAGAGCAAGTCAGTAGAGGGAAAAAAATATCCAAACTAAAAGTAGCTCGCTCTTACGGTCCAATCACAGCCAAGGCTGTTGGTATTTTATATAAAGTTGATCAAGAGATTCGCCAGCGTACTCATAATAAAGCCAGCTTAGATAATGTGATCAGAGCGTTAGCTAACCCTAACATTGCAATCACTTTACAAGAAGCACAAAAAATTACTGAAAAGTTAGTCGGCGCTCCTCTAGAGTCCTTACAAAATATTCGATAACTGTGGTGTAAAACTTAGCAAGCCTAGCAGCCAACAGGGTCGAACACTGATCTCGTTGGCTTTGCACAATAACTTCAGCCATAATGCAGACTTGTGTTTCCTGTTTGCTATGAGGCTAGAATGACATTATTTATTCACGTCCGTTCGCTCTTCCTGCTGCTATTAACGCTTGGGCTACTATCTGGTTGCCAAACGGCCTACTATGCTTCCATGGAAAAACTTGGCTATCACAAACGCGATATTTTAATTAACCGTGTAGAAGACACCCAAAAAGCCCAACAAGAAACTCAACAACAGTTTAAGGATGCTTTGGAGCAGTTTAAGGCTGTGGTTCAGTTTGATGGTGGTAACCTTCAGGAGACTTACGACAAACTCAATACTGAATATGAAGACAGTAAAACCACAGCAGAGAACTTACGCAGCCATATTGAGAAAGTAGAAGATGTGGCAGAAGCACTATTTGATGAGTGGGAAGAAGAGCTGGCACTCTATTCCAATGCCACGCTAAAAAGAGACAGTACCCGTAAGCTACAAGAAACCAAACGACAGTATAAAAAGCTAATTGCCTCCATGTGGCGAGCTGAAAAAACCATTGCCCCCGTCCTAACCACCTTACATGACCAGGTTTTGTACTTAAAACATAATTTAAATGCTCGGGCAATTGCAGCACTACGAGGTGAATTAAAAACCGTACAAAAAGACGTAGATCGTTTATTAAAGTCAATGCAGCAGGCTATTAGAGAATCACAGGTGTTTATCCAACAAATGCGGCGAAGTCAGTAGGACACCTCTTAAAACCCACTTTTTAAAAAGTGTCCAGAAAGTCATCCTATTGATAATCCAGAGGCTTTTCATGATGAGTCGAGCGACTTGTTTGCACCACCTTGCTATTTTTCGCTATCTAAGTATCTCTGTTCTTATGTTATGGCTAACAGGCTGTGCAACACTAGCACCCAACTATGAAAAGCCTAAAATACACATTACCTCTATCCAAGTGCTAGAACCTGATGGGTTTACTCAAAAGTTTTCAGTAGGTTTACGACTGATTAACCCTAACAGCACCTCTTTACAACTCAGCGGCATGTTTTACAGTATTAGTCTTGAAGGTTATGAAGTCATTTCAGGTGTTACCAATCAAATTCCTAGTGTGCCAGGCTATAGCAGCACAGACTTTACTGTCGAAACCTCAACCAACTTGATCAATAGCATTCGGTTTATTAGTGATGTTTTACAGCACCCCAAAAAACAACTGAATTATGAGTTAAAAGCAAAAATGCAAGGTAGCAATTTATTTAGCTCTACTACAGTTGTCGAAACTGGACAGATTCAACTTAACCATTAAAAAGCCTATTACAAACCAAGAGACATGCTTTCCAAAATCCTTTTACTTTACAACGCGCTTCAAATAGAGAAAGTCATCACGTTCCTGGCTGCGGAAATACGACTGAAAATAGGTAACTCTACTACTTTTTAAATACAAATAATTTCATAGACTAGCGGCCAAGCAAACCTACCCGTACAGCAATACGCAAGTACCCATTTGCCACCGGCTTGCTGCAAGTGAAAGCTCATCTGACCACCCCATTTAGGAATGAAGCTGACAGATGAAAAATACTTACAGCAGCAGGCCTCTAAGCAATAATTAAAATAGTACATAGTAGTTATAACCGACCATGTGGCAGCGTAAAAATCCCAAGAAAGACGGTAATAGCCCCCCTGTTCAGCTAACCAATCGGCCTCGCCACTGGTTAGAACGGCTACATATCAAAACCCAGGACGAACCCTGGAGCATCACTATGGTCAGTTTCGCCTGGACAGCAGGCCCTGTCACCTATTTGGCTGCTCTGGCTGGTTACTATGCTGGCTATGGTACTTGGATGCCAGCGGATAAAGGTATCTACTTTATTGGTTACTCAGTCGTTGCTGGTGTGCTGGGTATTCTATCTAAATACCTATACCACCTAACTACTGGCAGTAAAATAAAGCAGCAACAAAAAGCGATTAAACAAGCCATTGCAGCGCTACCTCTACTGGTATGGCAAGTTAGAGATCTATCATTAGCCAGCCTGACTGAAGAGGCTAGAAAATATCAAGCAGCAAGCTATTTACTCCAACAGGCAAGCTTGGGTGCAGAAGGTATTGAAGTAGCTGTTTATGAGTTAACTGAAGACCATCAGCTGGCTTTGCAGGCAAAGCGAATTGAAGTGTTACGACAAGCGGGTTTGTTTTCACGCATGGAAGACTTAATCCAACAAGTAACAGTCCAAGCAAATGAAGTAAACGAAAAGTTACGGGCCAATTATCCACAACTTGCCGATCAGCTATTTGAGCGCCTGAAAGGTATCGCACCCAGCCCTGAGCATGGTCGACAACGCTCTCCCTTATTTATTGAAAGGATATTATCTGCCATTGAGCAGGATAACTATGAGTTGATGACCCTGGCTGATACCGAAGAGTTATTTATCTTAGCACTTGAACTACTTTGTGATCGAGAAATCAGCTATCTAAAAATTGAGTATCAAGGTACCCAAGATATTGCAAAAGCCATTACCCGCTTAGAAGAAGAGCGCAATGATTACCGAATTAGTCGGGCTAAAGTACTCAGCCGCCTAAAGGCATTAACCAGTTATCTAAGCTTATGTAATGTCAACGAAGATATTCATGCAGACGAAGGGTTAACCGCCCAGGCACTACTGACGTCAGCGATTAATGGTATTGAGCAGCTTGCAAAAGACGTCAATAACAACCGGCAACTGACTGATCGCCATATTAAGTACACATTAAACTTACAAGAGCGAACCCAGCAGCTAGAGTCAGCCTTAGAGCTATATGAGCAAGCTCGTAAAGCTTATTTAAAACTCGGAAGAGACTTAGTGCATTTTCGCCGCGCATTGCAGCGTTGGCAGCATATTGCTCAGAAAAAACAACAAATGTTGACTAATGTGGGTGGCTTAAAGCGCAATATTGTATTTACTGAGCAATCCATCAAACTGGATTTAGATGAAAAGGCTGCGTTAGCTAAAACCCTTAATTTATTACTAAAAGAAACCAAGCGCGCTTTAAATCAGTCGCCTAAACAGGGTGCTACTGCCAAACAATTACCTTTACTAAAAGTGAAAGAGCTGGCAGTAGAGCTGACAATTATGTTGGATAAATATACCAAGCTTCATTCGCCCAAAATCCAGCGAGCCATCTACAGTTCCCATGCTATGTTAATTGATGCATTGGAACCTGATGCCAGTGTACAAGAGCGTGTTACAGAAGCAAAAGCCTTGGCAGAAGATGTACAAAATAATTTATCAGCAGCCGCAGAGCGACTAGCACAAAACCTGATTCGTTTTTACCGGGTACCACTAACCAATGAAATTATTGACTTTATGGTGTCACAATATGATGCAAGCCAGGAACGCCTGAACTTTATTGCTGAGAATGAAGTACCCTATAGTGCTAACTTTAATAATTTAAATACCCCTGCTATTCAAATACCAGAGGCTAAAAACCGTTGGAAGATTATATTATTTAATGCGAAACGTACGTTATCTCTTTACTCATAACATTTTTATTTAGCATTACAGCCCTGCCAAAAACTCCAGGGGCTCTTTATTACCTAAGTATTTTGGTGAGCGATTGATTATTTTTACATCTAACCAGGCGGATAATCTGGCCAAGACTTCTCGGCTGCGCACTTTAATGTGCCAACGCCAGACAGTGACATCCGCCGCCGCATACCCTACTGCATCCAGTTGATAGTGGTCTGCAATAAATAAAGCCCTTTCAACATGAAAGGGTTGAGAGACAATCACTAGTTTATTCAGGCCAAACACCTGCTTGGCTCGCACTACTGAGTCTAAGGTACGGAATCCGGCAAAATCCAGCCCTATCAATTCAGCAGGAACGCCTCTGGCGACTAAATCTGCTTTAATCATTTCTGGTTCGTTATAATCCTGTCGAGAATTATCACCACTGACCAGAAAGCCTTTCACCTTACCTGCTTGATATAACTCTACTGCCGCTTCAATTCTGGCGATATAAAATAAATTGGGCTGCCCATGAAAATATTTAGCGGTGCCTAATATCAGAGCCACCGAGTTACTGGGCAAGTGCTCTGGCTGGATGAATAAACGCCCTTTTGCCTGCCAGCTAATGTATCGATCAATACTTAACAACATGCACGTCATCAGTATACCTAACCAGAACAACCGCTTGAATATTTTCACTTCTACGCACCCTTATCCTAATGATGGAAGCTATTTCTGCCTCCTTTTACCCCTCTCTGAAGAGCATCTTGGTAAAAATATATGATCAGCAACCCACATTGAAACTTGGTATAATAGGCCAAAATTTCAGGTATATGTAGTTAACATGTTAGAAAATATTCGCATTGTTTTAATTAACACATTTCATCCCGGCAATATTGGTTCCGCCGCTCGGGCAATGAAAAATATGGGGTTATCACAACTCTATCTGGTAGATCCCCAACAGTTTCCTGCCACAGAGGCCACTGCAATGGCTGCTGGTGCCAAAGATGTGTTAGCCAATGTAGTCATTACTGAAACCCTGGCAGAAGCGATTCAAGACTGCTCATTAGTGATTGGCACCAGTGCACGCCAACGCACCCACAGTTGGCCTATGCTCAGCGCCCGAGAGTGTGGTGAAAAAGTAATCACTGAAGCTCCCCACCAACCCGTTGCATTAGTATTTGGCCGTGAAACTATGGGGTTACACAACGAAGAATTACAGCAGTGTAATTATCATGCATATATTCCTGCTAACCCAGAATACCCCGTACTCAACCTGGCAACCGCTGTTCAAACCATCAGCTATGAAATTTACCAGGCTTATCTTGCTGCCCAACAATACCCTGATGATCAATCAACGACCAACGCACCGGCTCACCCCAGTAATCAGCAAATGGAGTATTTTTACCAGCACCTGGAACAGGTATTAGCCGATACAGGCTTTATTCTTAAGCAACACCCAGGGCAAACCATGCTGAAATTACGCCGCCTATTTAACCGGGCAAGGCCTGAAAGGCAAGAGCTTAGTATTCTTAGAGGGATTTTAAGCAGTATCGAGAAGCCACAATCAAAAGAGCTGTTGCCAGAAAAAACACAACCAAAGGATGAGTAGTCTTTAATTTAATGTAGTACTACAGCAAATATTACACTTCAAGGATGAAGCCAACCCATGCCTTTTATTACTGCTAATCAGCAACGACTGTATTATGAAATGCAAGGCTCAGGAGAGCCTGTATTGCTCCTCCATGGTTTGGGTTCCAGTAGTCAGGATTGGCCTCATCAAGTATCAGCACTACAAAGCGACTTTCAGGTTATTACATTAGACTTGAGAGGTCATGGCCAGTCCAGCAAACCACCAGGCCCCTATAGCATTAAAATGTTGGCAGATGATGTCAGGTGTTTCGCAAAACAACTGGGTCTTCATCAATACCATCTAATTGGTATTTCCATGGGAGGAATGATCGCCTTTCAATTAGCTGTCGATCAGCCTCCGCAAGTCCTGTCATTATCTATTATTAACAGTGGCCCTCACCTTATTGCCCGCTCTTGGAAAATTCGCTGCTTAATATACCAGCGGCTACTCATTACTCAGCTATTGGGTATGCGAATAACAGGCAAGTTTATTATGCAAAAACTGTTTCCTAAACCAGAGCAACATGCGCTTCGACAACAAGGGGTTGAAAAATGGGCAGCTAATGATAAAGCGGCCTATGTCAATGCTTTTAAAGCTATTATTAACTGGTCAGTTGCGGTCCCTCTCAATAATATCAAGTGTCCCTGCTTAATTTTAACGGGTGATAGAGACTATACCCCTATCAGCTATAAAGCAGACTATTGTCAGCAACTCGCTAATGCCAAACTAGTAGTGATCGAAGACTCTGGCCATGCGTCTCCATTAGACCAACCTGCCCAAGTCAACCAAGCGCTACTCGACTTTCTTGACCAATATGACGCAACCAGAAACTATAAATCTACGGCAAAGAACGCTTGTACTTAAGAGCTTTATAGGTACCCTTAAACTGCCCTTTCATGTTGATTCATGCTAACCTAGTGCAGCGTCCTATAAAAAGTGCTCCTTAGCCCAAACCGCGTCATTTCACGATCTACGACATAAGCTTACTATCGCATGCTGTATACAAATATTTTTCTTATTTTTGGCATATTGATTATCTTAGGACTTAGTGCATGGGCAGTTGTCTTGTGGCGCGAGGTATTCGCGAATCAGGCCAAATTAAAGCAGTTTGAAAAACAACAAAAAGACTTTCTTGCTTCTAGTATAAAAATTCTGGCATTAGCCATCGCTAACGACCAACTCGACCTCACAGAAGGAGCAATTCGTCTCAAAATCCTTCTGGATAACATTGATGTCAACTTGGTGAAGCAGCCCGACTTAGCTGTATTTGATACTATTTATAATGCAACTAAACACATGGCAACCCATGATGCTCGTGAAGCAATGCAACTGAGTTTAAAAATCCAGCAGGATTCGGAACGGACCGATCTAGAAGAACAGTATGGAGAAGCAATAAAAGCGGCTGCAAAGAAATTACTATCAACCCGGTTTTAATAGCGTCTTACTACAAAATTATTACATTTACCAAATTCATTTAATTAATAGTATACAGCAACTGGCTTCTGATAATAGAAGCCAGTTGCTAGACTTTCAGCTTTTATATATGCAACACACCTATATCTGAAGCACGTCAACTGACTGCATCACTTGTTGCTGGATAGGCTCCAAGTTAAGTGACTTAGGCCCGATAAAAGCGACACTTCCTTGCTTCATATTAGTTAAAGCCACTTGCCACTGTTTAGCTTCCTCAGCAAACTCATCGCCAAACTGCTTGTGTGGCATTAGTAGAACTGTCACTGGGCCTTGATCGGTTTTAACTACCAAATGCGCCACCATTTTATCTTCAATAACACAATTTGCAGCATAAGTGACATTGGCCAACTCAGCCATGGGTTTAATTCCCACATTATTTAAGGTAAACCCAACCCGGCCAACAGAAATAGGTTCCTCTAAAACTAAAGAGTGAGCTTCATGTTCCATATGTTGAACAAACATTTCTGTCAGCTGCTGCTGCTCAGAGTTCAAATGGGCCTGCCAGAATACCACTCCCATCATCACAGAAGCGGCTACTGCAAAGCCCCCAATAAACTGACGAAAAGTTTTGCTTTTACTTTTGAGAGGTACAATTTTTGGCTCCGCTTCTGAAACTTCCTGATCAGCAGTTTGATCAAAGCTGCACTGGAGCATAATTTTTGCCGCTAAATCCTCCGGCACCGGCACTGCAAGAGCCTCCATTAACAACGCCTCCTGCTCTTGCAACTGGGTATAGTAGCGTTGGCAATCCTTACACTGCTGTTTATGCTCACTAAGTGCTGGTGGGAGTTGCTGCGGCTCTTCTAATACCACTCGGCGAAATTCTAAGCAGTTCATACTCCTACACCTCGTGAATATCCTTGCTCATCATTACCACCTAACATTGCTTGCAACTGTTGCCGTGCACGACGTAACCGAGTTGCTACTGTATTTGCTGGAATGTCCAAAGCCTGTGCAATTTCATCCTGTGAATAGCCTAAAACCAATTGCATCACTATCGGTTCACGGTATTTTTCTGAAAGTCTCCCCATGCAGTTTCTGAGTGCTTCCAAATTAGTAGAAAAAGCATAATGGCCGCTGTTATCAGGTAGTTCATCTGCTTCTATATCAGTGTATTCCAATGACTTACGTTGAAAACGACGAGCATTCTCACGCCGTAATATCGTTATCAACCACGACTTTGCCGCTTCAACGTTCTGTAAGCTATCTAAAGCTCGCCACGCTCTCATAAAAGTCTCTTGCACTAAGTCTTCGGCAACGGATTCATCACTTGTCAACCAATACGCATAACGGTACAAAGGCTTGTGGTAGGCCTCCACCAAAGCCTGAAACTGCTGGTCCTTATTCTTCATATACAAATAGACCTGTGTAAAAAGCAAAAACTTTCATTATAGCTAGTGGTACATATGCGAAATAAGCTAACAGCACCACTAGAGAGCAAGGTTTGCGCCTGGGGTTTATTGAACAACGCGAGACACACCATTTTGAGTTAGGATTCTGACTCGATCACCTGGGCGGAACCGAACATTGGGAGACACCTGTTGGACAACAGAAACATAAGAACCATCATATAGCTCAATGGTTAGCTGAACCCCTTGTGAGCGAGTGTACGCTTCTTCAGCTTTACCACCTAACAACCCACCTGCTACAGCACCCGCAATAGCAGCGATATCACTACCACGCCCACCACCAACAGTTGAGCCAGCAATACCACCTGCAGCCGCACCGGCAATAGCTCCAACACCACTTTTTGTGCCTTCAATCTGCACCAACTTCACATCAATCACTGTTCCCATTTTTACTGTCTGTAACTGTCTTGCTTCATTTCTTGAGTAAGACTCTCCTGACAGGTTTGATACACAGCCTGTCAGCATCACAAACAAACCAGACATCATACAAGCTATTACATATCTCATCACAAAATACCTTTCTCGCTACTTTCTAGATACTTTCTAGATACTTTCTAGATACTTTCTAGATACTTTCTCGCTGCTTTCTCACTAGACTTACTAGTCTCATCAGTAGCATTACCGCAAACGGATGTGCAACTGAGCACTTTTAATAGAGTTAGACTTTGCTTACCGCAAAATACTCTATGCCAAAGCAAGAAATTATGCAGATAACTTCTTTTTATTATTGCTTGAGAAAAAAACTATAGCCATTGAAAAATTATCTGCACTTGTAACAACATTTTCTAGATCGGCTTACTTTAAAAACAAGCAAACAAATGCCAAGTACAGATAATTAATGCAACAGCTGGATATTTAATGATAGATGGGTGTTATTTTTGACTGGCCGTAATGTTGTTCATTAGCATGATGCCAAGGTGCATCCATTATTGAGTTGACAGGGTATTCTGCCAACTCAGTAAACTCCTTAGCGGCTTTTTCAAGTTGAATAATCGCCTGCTGCCTCAAGCAAGGCGCTATATTAGTGGCACTAATCAGGCTTTGCAGCGATTGCCAAGCACACTGATAGTAATAATCAGCCACTTCACTATCCCCCATCATGTTGTGGGTATCAGCCAGATTACAACAAGCAATTAAAAATTGTTGCACTACTTGTTCTGCTGGTGGTTCAACTGGCTGCTCTGTTAGTTGTTCAACAAAGGCAGGTATTGTTTGAGCCTTATTTAGAGCAACTTCGGCTAAATTAAGCGCTTGTTGAAAACGCTCTTTTGCCAATAAATATTGCTCCTGCTGAAAAGCTTCTCCACCTCGGTGAATCAGCTCCCGCCACATAACGGTATTACTATACATAACCCGTTAGCCTCACTTGAATGAATAAAATCACATAATTAGCGTGTATATTAGAAGCACATCTCATCCCAAAGTTCAGCAGGAAAAACAGGCAATTTGCACTCTGCCTCACGCACTTATTGTGAACGGGCAAGCAGCAATAAAAACAATTCCCTATTGAGTTGTTTTGTTAAGCCTTTACAATACTGGCTTTTTTTTACCCAATTTATGCAATTTTTAGATGCCCAAGCGGGCCATGCCAGTATTTAAAGGAGTATCCATGCCTATTGCCCAAGCAGCCTGGGAGTATATCAGCCTTCACCCACAACAAAGCTTATTTATTCTGGCAACCATATACGGGATACTAGGTGGGCTATTGAGTTTAAGTGTGCGAATCCGTGCCAATGCCCGCTTGGCATCGGCCCCCTCCATAGTTACTAGCCATGAAGAGCACCTCCCAATCTCTAGCCATTTTGATTACAGCACGATTCAACACACCTGGAACCGATTATTTACAGGGGCAGCCTTGTTTTGTGGTGCCATGGCTGGAGGCTCAATTTTTGTAGGGCTCTGCTTTTTTAGCTAAATAAGCCAGATGACTGTTAAGAGAGGATTGACACTTTGTAGCAACTTTCTTGTATGGCTGAAATAATCACAAATAGAGCAGGCCCTAAGCATAAAACCATGAGTTAGGGCCGAAAAATCCATTTCAAAACCGTTTAGCTTTGCTGCAGCTTTAACTTATTAATGACGGGGTTTGCGTACATTCGCAATAACCATGGGCGCCATGCAGCATTACAACTAGCTAAACGCTCTTCAAAGCGCTGACGTCGCGCGGCTAAATCAATGTTGGGAAATTCTGTCCCTATCTTGTCCCAGTCCAATGGCTGTTGCGCTTCTTCCAGTTTTTCATAAGCAAAGTAGTTAGCTGGATAGAGCCGATAATGGGTTAAAATCTGTCTATCCATTGCATCAACCACCTGCTGAGGTGTATCAAGCTGTCCCGTTAATGGCTCACCAAAAGCAATATGGACATGCCCTTTAAAGCCACGAATGCCTTTGACAATACTTTGCACATCTTCGTTACTGGCTTTTTGGTAATGGCCATCGCGCTCAGTCTGGTAAAGCTCCCTTGCTTTTAGCCAGTCGCACGGATCATACTCATAAGAAATAGCAACCGGTACAAGCCTCAGATTATTAATGAAATCACTAAAACTGATGTCTTTTCCCCGCTGGCTTAACTGCAACATTTTAATAATGGCAGCTTCAGAAAAGTCATTGCCATCTTTCGCTCGCCCTTCTCGTTGTGCAATCCAGATTGACTCATTTTCAGCCAGTGAATCATTGATATAGCTGGAAAGCTGCTGATAAGCAGCTAGTTTTTCTCGCTTACCCTGCACGGAGCGACGGACAATAAAGCTTTTATTTAACCGCATTAAATCACTGACAAAGGGGCGAGTTAACAAGTTGTCACCAATTGCCAAACGTGGTGTCTTAATATTGTTATGGTATAAAGCAAAATTGACGAACGCAGGATCAAGCACAATATCTCGGTGGTTACTGATAAATAAATAACTCTGCTGCTTATTTAATTTTTCAGCCCCAGAGAAAGTGACATCCGTTGTAGTTAAATGAATGACTCGATCTACATATTTTTCTACGGCATCTTGCAAGCTTGTAACATCATTGACCGGCTTCAGCTCCCGACGTAATAGCCAACGCACGCAAGGATTAATCACAGGGCCTAACTTAGTTGCCAGCTTACCCAGCTTAAACTTTGCCATTGATTCAAGAAAGCCGTCATCGTAAAGCAGGCGATCAACAACTTCTCTTACTTCATGATCGTGGTAAGGTCTAATCTCTTCGTATTTATCCATACACACTCTAAGGTAGTTCGCTACGGTTAATTCTGGCGGCAAATCCTAGCACAGTTTTATCCAAATCGTTTATCCAAATTGGTATTTGCCAGTCAGGTTATTCATTTTAAAAGTAGTTTTGACTCATGTATCAACCCACTAGAATGGCTATGAGTAACGGCTAGGGACGATCTTCAATCATGCGATACTTGCAAATTACCCACCCTGGCAATAGCATTTAAACAATAGCCTACTTAAGGCTCTACTCTTCTGCATAGTTAGTTTTTGAAGGACATCAAGTGAAAGCGCAATTTTTAGCTATTTTATTACTTAGTTTATTATTTCCTAGTCTAATAGTAGCCAACCCCAATATCACCGCACTTGAAACATCGGCCAATGCAGGAAACTCTCGTGCACAGTTTGATCTTGCCAAAGCATACTACTACGGTCGTGATATCCAGCAAGATTACCCAACCGCCATCAAATGGTTAAAACAAGCATTAAGATCAGATAACCCTCAGGCAAAAACGCTGATGGGTCTGGCACTCACCTCTGGTCATGGTGTTAAAAAAAATCTAGAACAAGCCTTCCAATTGTTTGCAGAGGCCTCTCGTAGTAAAGATGGTGAAGCGCAATATTATCTAGGCCAGGCTTACTTAAAAGGGAAGGGTACCGACGCCAATATTATATCCGCCTATATCTGGCTCACCTTATCCAGTCATCAAGCCCACTCTAAACAGCCTGAAGCCAAGCAAACCCAGCAAGAAGTTGCCAAGCTAATGACCCCTGCTCAACTAAATAATGCCAATATTTTAGTTGAGCAGTTTAAAGGCATGTACGAGCAATAAATTAATTAGAAGAGACTACCTATCACTTCCTGCATTTACTCAATTACTCGCATAAAAGGGGGCAAACTATTTAATAGCATTGCCCCATAGCGCTGAGTTACCAATCGCCGATCTAATAAAGTGACTTGACCATGGTCTGCTTCAGTCCTTAAAAGGCGACCACAGGCTTGCACTAATTTAACAGCTGCATCAGGAATGGTAATTTCCATAAATGCATTGCGCCCTTGATTTTCAATCCATTCCGCGAGTGCTGACTCTATCGGGTCATCTGGAGTTGCAAAAGGGATTTTGGCAATAATCACATGCTGACAGTATTCGCCAGGCAAATCGATACCTTCTGCAAAGCTGGCAAGACCAAAAATTACGCTTGGTTGCTTCTTATCAATTGCCTGCTTATGTCGTTTAATGATTTCATGTTTTGCCAAGTCTCCCTGCATCATCACTAGACGACGGTCTTTTTCAGCTAAACCATAATACACAGCCAACATCTGTTTACGAGAAGCAAATAGCACCAAATTACCCGAATATTTGCTAACTAAAGCCGGCAACTGTTGGATAATTTCTTCTGTATGGCCCTGCTGGTCCTTTGGCCCACTTTTCATTGCAGGTACTACTAACTGGCCCGCTGTTGCGTAATCAAAAGGGCTGGGTACAACAAGTGTGGCACTATTTTTGGGAATGCCGGCACGCATTCGAAATCGGTCAAAGGTTCCTAACGCCGTCAAAGTGGCAGAGGTTATTACAGCAGCATGTGCTCGATTCCATAACGACTGACGCAAGGTTTCTGCCGCTAAAATAGGGCTTGAGGCTATCTCCACCTCAAGCCGCCCACCGATATCAATGCCGACCAACCAACGGGCCCAGGGTGGGCTGGTAGTGGGATCAGTTGCCGCATAACTCTGCCATAAGGCCAGGTTGGCCATTGAGCGGGTTAAGTGTACTCCAACCAAGGGATACCACTGCTCTGCCTCCTGCTTATCTACCCCAGTTAGCTTGCCATCAATGGCTTCTTTTAATAACTCAGCCACCTGGTCCAACACATCAGTTAACTGACTGAATTGCTGTTTAAGTTGTTCAGCCTGTGTTTTTAATAGCTCAGGGATCACTCCCATTGGAAATCGATAATTAATCGTCAGTTCTTGTTGTTGAGAACCTGCTGTGGGTTTGTTTTTTTGATACCCAGAAGAAGCTTGATTATTGGCTGTTTGCTGAGTGAGCAGTTGTGCTAATAGCTGGTAGCTTTCATCCAACAGCTTTTGCAGCTCAGGTGCCAAAAGACCAGCCTTTTCCATGAGCCGCCCAATTTCTCCAGGTAAAGCATGCTGTTGTAACCATTTACTCAATTGTTTAGCTAAACTATCTAACCACTGCCCAGTCGCTTTAATACGTGCTCCATGAGAAAAATGGTTAACCGCTTTATCCGGTAAGTGATGTCCTTCATCAAAGATATAAATAGCATCTTTTGGTGCAGGTAAAACCGCGCCTCCTCCCAAAGCTAAATCGGCAAGCACTAAATCATGGTTGGTGACAACCACATCAACTTTACCTAATGCTTCCCGTGCTTTAAAAAAAGCACATTGATTAAAAAACTCACAGCGCCGGTTGGTACATTGGTGATGATCTGTGGTGACAGCTCGCCAAACCTCATCATCTACTGGTTGAAGCCAATTATCACGGTCTCCATCCCACTTACCTGTTGCTAGTCGGTTCAGCATGTCTTGGAAAATAGGCTGTTTGCTGTTATCCAAGTCAACCTTATAGCCTACTTCAGCAAACAGCTCGACTGTACTCTGCATGTCATCAGCACTTTGCACTTGATGGTCTAGCTTTGTTAAACACACATATCGCCCCCGGCCTTTAGCCAGGCAAAAGTTAAATGACAAACCACTTTGTTGACGAATTTGAGGGAGATCTTTCAGAACAATTTGCTCTTGTAAGGCAACTGTTGCAGTAGAAACAATCAGTGTTTTTTCACTGTATTGAGCAATAGGAATAGCCGCAACTGCATAGGCGACTGTTTTACCGGTGCCTGTGCCCGCCTCCACTGCACAAACGGCAGGGTCTGACTCACGGTTACCTTCATCATCAACTTGAACCGCAGCTAATGACTTAGCAATCTCAGCAATCATCAACTTTTGCCCATAACGGGGCTTTAGCGACTGTTGCTCTAAAAACTGGCTATAGGCACGCTGAATGGTTTGCTTGAGTTCTTTATTTAACATCATCACCCTCTTTTACTAGAAGGTGATGATACGTGATTTTATAAAAGCTAAAAACAACCCCTTCAATACTTATCTCAATTATTACAGCGTTTCCACTTTAAACCGTAACGATGGGTTAACTTGCCTTCAACACTATCCAACCCAACGACCCCTTCTGCATTAGTGCCTGCCATATGGGTCTTTTTCAGGTTTAGCTGGGTGGTTAGTACTACAGGTGCCATAGCGCCACAATCAGACCAAACAAAAGATTCCACATCCAAACTATCTGATACAGTAAAGTCTCGATTAATCGGGCCACGCACTGAGCGCGCTAGGGTTGCCTCAGATAATTCCCCTTGAAAGTGATAGCGACTGACAAAGGTACCATTAATTCCATTATCAAGATCAGCATAACCACGATAATTAGCATCAACAATGCTATAGGAATAGCCACTGGGTACAGCCAATTCAACCCGTAACTCGCAATTTTTTCGTTTATCATGGCGAGCAAATCCATCGCCAATACCTGCAACATAATTGTCAAAAGAAATACCAAAATTTAAGCCACTTTTCGCTACCGATGTGGCAATGGTGTTTTGCGGACAACCTGATCCACCATAAATAATACTTTTAACTTTTACCTGACCTTCAGGGGGAGTGACATACTCAAAATCAGTCGCCTGAGCACTCTGTCCAGTAACAAAAAAGACACTGCTGATAAGGCCTACTCTTAATGATTTTATTGTTAGCATTATTAATTCCTTACAAATTCCTTTTAAGCCTATCTGCCTTTGATTTTATCTAAACGCAGCATGATAGGCTGTTTTGCATTATTCAAAAGTACCAGCCACTTCTCCACAACGACGCCAAACCAAGCCATATTCCTGAGTCAGCTTACCTTCAACACTATCAACACCAATTGTACCGCCCGCCTCTGGTGCTGCTACAGGTGTGGCATTTAAGCGAATTTGCGTATTTAGTACAACAGGTGCAGTGGCTCCACAGTCAGACCACACATAAGATTCAAGGTCTAGCGTATCTTCATAGGCAAAGTCTTTATCTACCTGTCCTCGAATAGTTTTCGAAAAACCCGCTTCCAGTAATTCTCCTTGGAAGCGATAGCGTGATTTAAGCGTACCGACTATTCCTTTATCTAACTCGGCATAACCGCGATAAATTATATCGGCAATTGCATAGGAATAACCTGAAGGGATATGTAAGTTAATCCTTAGTTCGCAGTATTTTCTTTTATCTGCACGATTATATCCATCACCAATACCCGCTATATATTGATCAAAAGACACACCAAAATTTAACCCGTTTGGTGCCACCGAAGTACCAACTGTTCCATTAGGACAACCAGTACCACCGTAAACAATGTCCTCTATATAAACTGAGTTTTCAGGTGGATCTTGCAGAGATATCGCAGGATTTGCCGATGCAGAAATAACAGGCAGTAACGCAAAGGTACAAATGGATGCTCCGAACAAGTGAGCTAAATATTTTTTTTCCATTGGAAATAAAATCCTTTTAAAAGCTAAATTACTTCATAACTGTTTTATACTATTGAACTAGCCCGAATATTTCACTAGACCATAGAGTCCTTGATATCTGGTGAAATATTCGAGCTAGAGCGGTTCGAATCTAGCACCTCGCCTAATAAATCACAATAAAAAATTCACTAAAATTCATGTTATTATTGTCAAACATTATTTAAAAGATGAGCGAGCAAATGAATAACCCTGCATCATGCCCTTGTGGAAGCAATCAAGACTTTATCAATTGTTGCCAACCACTAATTGAAGGTAGTCAATCTGCTGCAACAGCTGAACAGCTAATGCGCTCTCGTTATTCAGCCTATGCGGTAAATGCATTGGATTATTTAATTGCTACTACCCACCCCCAACAACAAGCAGGCTTAAAGAAAGAAGCAATAACATCCTGGGCCGATCAGTGTCATTGGGTAAAGCTGGAAGTGAATAAAGTGTGGGCAGGCCAAGCATCAGATGAGGTAGGAGAAGTTACTTTTAGTGCTTATTACCAATTGACCAGTAACCCTAAAACTCAAGTATTATCTGAAAACTCTCGTTTTGTAAAAATTGATCAGCGCTGGTATTACATTGACCCAACCGCACCATTTAAAGTACAAACAAAAATTAATCGTAATGCGCCATGCCCTTGTGGTAGCGGCAAAAAATACAAAAAATGTTGTTTACAACAAAACACCTAAAGGGCACCTCTAATAATTGTTTATTGATTTTTGTTAGCTCTATTTGGAACTGCAGAAATATTCAAACTCTCTCGGATATTTCTGCACTATCAAAGATCCCTTAAGTAACAGCTGGATGGTTTGTTGTCGCTACTCCTACTTTTCGAACTAATTCCATTAACCGGTGTGCATACATCCATTGCTCATCAGCCCATAGGGTTAAGCTAACCATCTCACTGCCAACCACTTGTGTAGCGGCGGCTTCCAGGCTTACTGAATAAGGCTGTTGCCATAGGTCATTTACCCATAAAGGCTCATTATTAACAGACAACAGTTGTCGGTAGCGCCCTTTTGCCGCTTTTTCCAACAAGCTATTCACTTCTGCGACTGTCGTTTTACACTCAACCAAAAAAGTACCATGTACTTGGGATAACTTTGCACTTGGCAAAAAATGCGCACTTGCAGCAAGCTGATGTTTAAAGCCAGGAAAAACTGATAAGAGTTCATCTGCTAACCAGGTAGGCTGACTGTAAACCGAGGCTTCTTCATAACTCAGACGCTGCTTAAAGTGTTGGGGGGATAAGTGATGACTTGCCGTATTATTTCCTGGCTGATAGTAAAAAGACGCATATTTTATTCCCAGCCCGTTAAGTAATACATTAAACACCGGTGCAACCATATGACAACTAGCTGACAAGGCCGAAATCAGTGAGTGATCATGAGGGGAGTATAAATGGTCATTAACCCCCATCACTAAAGCCAATACCTGTTCAACTGGGCGAGTTAATATTGCTTTGGGCAACAGCATTTTCAAGGCATGCAAGCTAACTTCTTCAGGCCAGGGCTCAGCAACCAGTACAATATCGACACCCAGCTTTCGCCAAGGAATTTCAGATATTTTAGCGAACTGAGTGCAAGCAACAGAGGTGTTATCAATCCTGATCGCTTTTTCTTCAGCCACTATCGACTTTTGCCAACAGCCACGGGTACTGTCCTGTTTTAGCATCCAAGCAACCTGCTCTGGTGTAACCGAGGCATCATTGACTAAAACAAATTCGACTTCCGGCCACTCCCAGGCAGCTCTAATTGCCAGTCGGCTTAGGCCATTAAACCCATATATCCCAACCTTCACCGCCATGGTTTATGTTTTTCACCCCACACTTTTCCACTCCACATTTTTCAACCCCGATTTTTGTCCACAATTAAACCACCCCACTCACCCATTGTGGTGCGGTATCTTAAGCAAGTTTCTGTTAAAAAGAAAACGATTGAATTATATTCAAAAAGGTCAGTACTACTAGCCTGTTCAATTAATCAGCAAAAAAAATACTTGGCCGCTAATTAGGCCTAACTACCTTGATTTTAAGTATTTTTCATCATGTGATAGCAATTAAAATCATTTATGTAGGTAAAAATACTTATAGTTATACGGGGTATTTGGTAATTAAATTGTTCCTTTTTTGTCAAACAGGCTGCAATTGACAAGGATTTGACTATAGTTAAAGCCGTATTTGTATAGTCATTGCACTACTGTTTTAACAAAAAAACAACCAGTATACCTGTTTGTTTAAAGGTATACCTACATAAAAGTAAAAGAGACGAGGTAAACATGTCCGTATTGAAAAAACTTTCCTATGGTTTAGTGGGTGTTAGCTTAAGTGTAGTGGGCATATCAGCAAGCCATGCTGCTGAACAACAATTTATTACCATCGGTACTGGTGGTGTTACTGGCGTGTATTACCCTACTGGTGGTGCTATTTGTCGTTTAGTTAACAAGGGCCGCAAAGAGCATGGTATTCGTTGCTCTGTAGAAAGTACTGGTGGATCAATCTACAACCTTAATACGATGCGTGCTGGCGAGCTGGATTTAGGCGTTGTCCAGTCTGACTGGCAGTATCACGCTTACAACGGTAGCAGCCAATTTAAAGATCAAGGTGCATACAAAGATTTACGCGCTGTTTTCTCTTTACATGTAGAAGCTTTTACAGTAGTTGCACGAAAAGACGCTAACATTAAGAACTTTGCTGACTTAAAAGGCAAACGCATTAATATTGGCAACCCAGGCTCTGGTCAACGGGCCAACATGGAAGTGTTAATGAAGCAGTACGGGTGGAACAAGAAAGCTTTCTCTTTAGTGTCTGAATTAAAGTCAGCTGAACAAGCAAAAGCCTTATGTGACAACAAAATAGATGCATTCGTGTTTGTCGCTGGTCATCCTAGTGGATCAATCAAAGAAGCAACCACCACCTGTGACACCACAATTGTTCCCGTTCAAGGTAAAGAAATCGACAAGTTAGTTGCTGATAACAGCTATTATGCTAAAACAGTGATTCCTGGCGGTTTATATGCAGGCAACGACAAAGATATTCCTACATTTGGTGTCGCGGCTACGCTAGTTAGCTCAACAAAAACCAAACCAGAAGTAGTATACAACTTAGTTAAAGCTGTATTTAGTAACTTCACTGACTTTACCTCTCTACACCAGGCTTTCTCCCACCTGAATAAAGAAAGCATGGTCACTGATGGACTTTCCGCACCACTGCACGAAGGTGCTAAAAAGTACTTTAAAGAAGCCGGCTTAATTAAATAATTTCGGCTTTTATGAGTTAGCCTGAAAGCATCATTTAGATGCCACCAACCTGGGTATGTTATGAAGTACATTAGTCCACAGTATTTAATGTTATTTCTTAAGATACCCAGGACTAAAATATAGCGGCTAAATATGAAAATTTTATTATCTTTATATAAAGCAGCTGTTAGTTTACGTGGCATCTCCCTGTGCTGCTGTCAATGGCTCAGCAGCCCTACCAGCTTGTTCTCTTTCGTATCTAAAGGCAAATACTGATATGACCTCGAAAGACCAGGATCTTCCTCTAGACCAAAACCTAGAGCAAATGATCGCCGAAGCTGATAGTGGAGCCAGAGCACCAAGAGGAATTCCTGCTTATGTGCTGTTACTGGTCCCTATCTGTTGGTCGCTATTCCAGTTATGGATTGCTTCCCCGTTACCCAGCGGCATTAACACGTTTATATACAACAATATCACTCAAGACTTCAGTTTTGGCTTATTCAACAGCACCGAGTCACGAGCTATCCACTTAGGTTTTGCGCTATTTTTGGCCTTTACCGCTTACCCCGCATTTAAACGATCACCGCGTTACTACATCCCTATTCAGGATTGGTTTTTTGCCCTTGTTGGGGTCGCATGTACGCTTTACTTGGTAGTATTCAAAGATGACCTAGCCAATCGTGCAGGTGCACCAACAACAGCTGACCTAGTGACAGCTGGTATTGGTATGCTGCTGTTACTGGAAGCAACCCGGCGAGCACTTGGGCCACCCTTAATGATTGTGGCGGGTGTATTTTTGGTTTACACCTTTGCTGGCCCCTACATGCCAGATGTTATTGCCTATAAAGGTGCCAGCTTACAAAAAGCCCTTTCCCATTTTTGGATTACATCAGAAGGTGTGTTTGGCGTCGCCTTAGGCGTTGCTACCGATTTCGTATTCTTATTTGTTCTTTTTGGTGCATTGCTTGATCGAGCAGGTGCAGGCAGCTACTTTATTCAAGTCGCCTTTTCACTGTTGGGACACTTAAAAGGTGGGCCTGCCAAAGCAGCTGTTGTTTCTTCTGGATTAAGTGGCATTGTCTCCGGCTCTTCTATTGCCAATGTGGTAACAACGGGTACTTTCACTATTCCCCTGATGAAAAGAGTTGGCTTCCCCGCCAGCAAAGCAGGTGCAATTGAAGTAGCAGCGTCTACCAATGGTCAGCTTACACCACCAGTTATGGGGGCTGCAGCCTTTTTGATGGTGGAATACGTAGGTATTGATTATATAGAAGTCATCAAACATGCCATTTTGCCTGCACTGATCTCTTACATTGCGCTGTTTTACATTGTGCACTTGGAAGCACTAAAATCCGGCATGGAAGGATTACCAAGGCCTTACAAACCAACTTTAGTACAGTCACTGCTTACCTTTATAGGCACAATTCTTGGCCTATGTGCATTAAGCCTGATTGTTTACTATGGCATTGGCTGGTCTAAATCATTACTGGGCGATGCTGCCATTTGGGTAATAGGTGCGATCACATTTATTGCTTATGTTGCACTGGTAGCTTATTCCACTAAATACCCGGCCCCTCATTTAGAAAATCCAGACCAGGATGTCATTGAAATGCCACCTGTTGGCCCTACTGTTAAAAGTGGCCTGTACTTTCTATTACCCATCGTGATTTTGGTTTGGTGTTTAACTGTTGAGCGTTTATCTGCCTCTTTATCTGCTTTTTGGGCAACTGTCTTTATGATTTTTATAGTGGTTACCCATCGGCCATTGAAGGTATTTTTTGCTCACAAGCGTGAAGCAAGCGCTGCAACGACCACAGCCACTGTAAGTGATTACGCTAAAGAACTTCGGGAGAAAACCAAACTCGGCTTTAGTGATTTAATGCTTGGCTTTGCAACTGGCGCACGCAACATGATCGGAATTGGTGTGGCAACGGCGGCAGCCGGTATTATCGTAGGCGTTGTAACCTTAACCGGTATTGGTCAAAAGCTAACTGAGGTGATTGGGTTACTCTCTCAAGGTAGCATTTTATTAGTACTGATCTTTACCGCCATTATCAGCCTAATTTTAGGTATGGGCTTGCCCACAACCGCTAACTACATTGTAGTTTCAAGCTTAATGGCGCCTGTCATTGTCTCCTTAGGCGCTGAAAACGGCTTAATTGTGCCACTGATTGCTGTGCATTTATTTGTGTTCTATTTTGGGATATTAGCTGATGATACACCTCCTGTAGGGCTTGCGGCTTATGCAGCAGCAGCGATTGCTCAAAGCGATCCGATCAAGACCGGTATTCAAGGCTTTATCTATGATATTCGCACAGCTATCCTGCCCTTTATGTTTATTTTTAACACACAATTGTTGTTAATAGACATTGGCGGCCCATTGGATCTGACACTAGTGATACTTAGCGCACTAGGGGCTATGTTAGTTTTCTCTGCCGCTACCCAAGGGTTTTGGTTTGTAAAAAACCGCTGGTATGAAACCGTTGGTTTATTGCTGGTAGCCTTTACTTTGTTCCGTCCAGGCTTCTGGTGGGACTACCTCTACGAGCCAACTAACTTCATCCCTGCCAAAGAAATCTACCAAATGGCAGAGCAAGTAGGTGAAGGGAAAGACCTTCGACTGAGAGTAGGTGGTGAAACCATTGATGGTCAGCATAAAGAAAAAACCGTTCTCTTACGCTTACCAAAAGGTGATAGTGGTGAAGCAATGATTCGCGCCGGTGGTTTAGAGCTACTCATTGACGACGTAAAAGGAACTGTTACAGTTGATTCAGTTGATCTTAGCTCTGCTATTGGCAGACAAGGGGTCGACTTCGACTGGCAAATTATACGCATTGAGCAAGAAAATACTGACCGCCCCAATAAGCAGTGGATGTTTATTCCTGCATTATTATTGCTCGGCGGTATTTTCTTAATGCAACGCCGCCGAAAACAGAACCAATCAACAACTGCTTAAGCATTTTTCAGAGCAGTAAAACATGGCCAAACTTTATTGCTAGAGAGCAATAAAGTTTGGCTTTTAAATGACACATGTCATTGCAGAAGTTTTTCTACTTTGACAACCTCTCTACCTACGTTAGTGAGGCCTACTTAAGCCCGACTAACACTGAGGTAGTTATTCAAGGTGTCCTATGTATAAAAATATCTTACTTCCTGTCGACTTAAATGAAACTGCGCTAGCTCAAAAAGCAATCGATACCGCCATTTTCCTTGCCCAGTCGAATAATGCCACTTTACATCTGTTCACTGTTATTCCTGGCTTTAATATGCCAATCGTATCAAACCACTTCCCGACGGAAGTGATGCGAGAAGCATTAGCGGACTTACAAACTCGACTAAACGAATATGCAAAACAGCAACTACCTGAAGGGATCAATTACGAAGTAGATGTAGCTGAAGGTAAAGCTTATAAAAAAATTCTTAAAAAAATCAGCCAAAGCGATATCGACCTGGTAGTCATTGCCACCCATAACAGCAAGCTAAATCACTTTTTCCTTGGCTCGGTTACGGCTAAAGTAGTAGAACACTGCAACACAAGTGTACTCGTTATTAAGTAATTACTTGCTTTTCACCTTTATCTAATAGAAACTACTGCTCCTTCCGCAAAAAGATAGCAGTGGTTTCTTCACAGTAATTTCTTCACAATAGTTTCTTCATCAAACACTTATGACTGAGTCCTGGTTTATAAGTATATTCCTCGTTAGCATCGTCCCCTAATAACAACTCACTAGCTAAACTTACCTACGTTATAAGTACCCTTAGCATCAACGCCAAATAATTTTTCGTATTAGTCCGGAGTGACAAAAGACCGTTAGGCAGTACACTTATTAAAGGCAACTTTAATAATTTAGCAATTAGATCAGGTAGGACTATGTACGATCATTTAAAAAGCATGGGCATTATAGCTATCGAAAATATCGATCGCTATAGCCTTCGTTCAGAAGCAGAATACGATATACTTAAAATTTACTACAAAAAAGAAAAAGGCTCATTATTTGCCCGTAGTGAAAAGTTTAAGTACCCCCGCCAAAAGAAAACAGTATTAGTTGATAGCGGTACTCACAAATATAAAGATGTTACAGAAATTTCGCCTATTTTAAGGCATGTTGTTGATGAATTAGATCGAGTCACCAAACATGACAAAGAAATAATTGATCACAAGAAAAAAATTCTTCAAGATTTAAAACACCTAGAAAAGGTCGTTAGCAATAAAATCACCGAAATTGAAGAGCAGCTTAAACATCTTTAACTGCACATTTTGGTAATATTATTCAGATCTTTTTGCGCAAGACACCTGCTTAATTGTTAAGCGGGTGTCATTGTTTATCAGAAGTCCCTCCTGGAAACAACTCCAACTGCTCAACAGGGTTCCTCTCATACAAGTCCATTAAACCAACGCCAACGCCTAAGAGCCTTACTGGCTTTTTACCTCTTTGAAATGCACTAGAAAATAATCTCTTATAATCATCAACAGTAAGCACTTCTTGTATAGATTGAGGCTGACAAGCTTCTGCCAGTGTAGTTTGGGTAAAGTCATGAAACTTAATCTTTACTAATCGCTTACTGATGGCATACCCTTCCCCCAGCTTGGGAGCCAACCTTACTTCTAAGTCTGCTAGTAATGTCGGAATGTGTATTTGAATAGCTGACCAGTCGCCTAAATCATCTGGATAAGTGTGCTCTACACTAAGTGACTTACGCCTTCTAATAGACTGCACTTGTCGATGATCAATACCTTGCGCTAGCTCATATAAACGCTCACCAAATATTCCAAACTTATTAATCAGCGTATCCAACGAAAACTGTTGCAGATCTCCGCAAGTTGCAATCCCCATTGCCTTCAGCTTTGCTGCCGTCACTTTACCTACCCCATATATTTTGTTGACTGGCAGCTTGAGCACAAACTCAGCGACTTGGTTTGGTGCAATAACAAACAAGCCATTAGGCTTACGCCAATCACTGGCAATTTTGGCTAAAAATTTATTGGGAGCAACGCCTGCAGAGATTGTAATATGTTGTGTATCATAGACTCGCTGGCGAATTTCTTCTGCTATCAGTGTGGCACTGCCTTTACAATAGGTACTGTTGGACACATCTAAGAAGGCCTCATCTAACGAGAGAGGCTCGACTAAATCCGTATATTCATGAAAAATTGTCTGAATAGAACAAGATATTTCGCGATAATACGACATTCGTGGGTTTATAATAATCAGCTCAGGGCACAGTTTTTTCGCATAAGCAGAAGCAATAGCTGAACGCACACCGTATTGGCGTGCTTCATAATTACAAGTTGCTATTACCCCCCGTTTTTCAGGTGCCCCACCGACAGCAACAGGCTTTCCTGTTAGTCGCGGATTATCTCTCACCTCAATAGCGGCAAAAAAACAATCACAATCTAAATGAATAATTTTCCGTTGCACTACACTTGTTACCAACTAAATTAGGTTTACGATAAACTGTTGCAAAATTAAACCGATTCCCACTACTATCTATTTTCTAAAATAAAACGCATAATGCCTTTAAAAGGGCATCCTGAGAATTGTTAAAGGTGCCCCATAGTCTATAAGTAGTAACCTTTGTTTATTTAAGCTTACCATAGCAAAACTCACTACCCATGGACTAACTGGCGATAGGACACGATATTAGAGGTAAGAAGGATGATAACTCCTTATACAATTGCCATTGCAGATGACCATCCTTTATTCAGGTCTGCGTTAAAACAAGCCTTAAGCCAAGGTTTTCCAGAGGCAACATTATTAGAAGCAGACTCTATGCTAAGCCTGCAGACATTAGTGCGCCAATGTCAGAATTTAGATTTAATTTTATTAGACTTGATGATGCCTGGTGCCGACGGTTTGTCAGGACTTATTTATTTGCGTAGCCACCATCCTGCTATACCCGTTGCTGTTGTCTCAGCATCTGAGGATCAAAGTGTTATCCAACAGGTGATGAATCAAGGCGCCGCGGGGTTTATTCCCAAGTCAGCCCCCTTACCCCTGATTAATAAGGCCCTGACTTGTATTTTTAATGGCGAAATATGGCTTCCTGAACAATATGCCAACCAAACAACTAGCACTAGCCCCGAAATTCATAACGTAACGGATAAGTTAGCCTCCCTCACTCCTCAGCAATATCGAGTATTAATAATGATGACCGAGGGTTTATTGAACAAACAAATCGCATTTGATCTAGGCGTTTCTGAAGCTACCATTAAAGCCCATGCTACCGCTATCTTTAAAAAGCTCAATGTTCGTAATCGCACCCAAGCAGTCATTTTAATGAAGCAACTAGCAGTAAAACTACCTGAACTTAATACAGCAAATGCCTCCTAACGGGGCATTTTAATCTACTGAATTTAATCTATGATTAGTGCTGCTTCTGCTTCCATTATCTGTTTGGCCATTAAAGCACGGAGTGCAGCTGGCTTAACCGGTTTAGCTAAATAACCTATACCTTTACTTTTTGTTCGCTGTACTACCCCTTCATCATTATCAGCCGTAATCAAAATAGCTGGGATAGTTTGTTGATAGTGCTCCCACAGTTTATCCACTACTTTCAGTCCATTAGTGGAGTCTGCCAAGTGGTAATCGACTAAAATCAAGTCAGGTGCAAAATCAGGCTCACTTTCCAACTCTTCTTGTAATAATGGCCAGTTAGGCGCTGCAACTGTCTTCAAACCCCATTTTTCTAATAGCCCCATCATGCCTTCTAAAATTAATAAGTCATTATCAACACAAATGACTTGCTTACCTGCTAAAGTATTAACCCAGTTATTAGTAGAAGTGCTTTGAGACGGCAAAGTCACAACACTTTGCGCTTGTATTGGCACTTCAACTGTAAATACAGTGCCTTTATTAACCCATGAATCTACGGATAAATTATGCTCAAGCACAGTTGCAATGCGTTTGGCAATCGCTAAGCCTAACCCTAAACCTTCTGCTTGTTCATGCTGATGATGATTCAGTTGTTTAAATTCTTCGAATATAATATCCCGCTGATGATCAGGAATACCCACCCCATTATCCCATACTTGCAAACTGAGAATTGCACCCTGCCGCCTCGCACCCAGTAGCACTCGACCACGAGAGTAACGAAAAGCATTGGTTAAATAATTCTGCAATACCCGTCGTAATAGTCGTTTATCACTGTAAATGCAACTATGGCAAACAACAACGGTAAAACTTATCTGTTTTTCTTGCGCCATTGCAGAAAACTCAATGGTTAACTCCTGAAATAGCTCAGCCAAACTAAACACATTTTTGTTGGCTGTTGTAACCCCCGCATCCAGTTTCGAAATATCTAGCAAGTCATATAAAATACCTTCTGCACTTTTTAAGGCGCTATCCAAATGATTTGCTGTTTGTTCATATTCTGTGTCTTTTAACTGTTGGGTTAGCATAGCGGCAAACAGGCGAGCCGCATTTAGGGGCTGCATTAAGTCATGACTGGCTGCTGCTAAAAACCGTGTTTTACTATGATTAGCTTGCTCTGCTTCTGCTTTAGCCTGCATTAGTGCAAGATTAAGTGTGGATAACTCCTCAGTGCGCTGTTGTACCCTTATTTCCAAAGACTCATTGGTTTCCTTTAATACCTGTTCTGCGCGTCGGAAAGGCGTAATATCTGTATAAGTAGAAACAAACCCTCCGCCAAATAATGGATTGATTTGCACCTCTATTACCGTGCCATTATCCCAGCACAATTCAATTCGATGAGGGAGTCCCTTTTTAAAGTAATTGATTCGGTTGGTCAGATAGTCTTCTACTACCACAGGACCGCACAACCCTCTAGCAGCATTATAACGAATTACCTCTGCAACTGATTTACCCACATGAATAAAGCTTTCTGGGTAGTCAAAAATTTCCAAGTAACGACTGTTCCAAACCACTAAACACAAGTCTTTATCAAGCACAGTAATACCTTGACTGATATTTTCTATAGCTACATGCAACATTTCCCGGCTAAAGTGAATAGCTGCAGATGCTTCATCTACAATCATGGCTACATCAGATAAATAAATATGTTGTCGCTTAGTGGCCAAATCGAGAATTAAACGTGCAGTGGCAGAGCCAATGTAGCTGGCTAGCAATCGCTCAGTATGAGCAACTAGCTCTAAAGAGGCTGGCTGGCTTAAGTTTAATTTTTCGTGATTAATGGCTTCAAAAAACTGAAAGCTGGCATTCGCTTTTTCCTCTCCAACAAACCGTACAGCTAATGCCAATAAATCATTAGAGCTGACTTTACTGGTTTGCATTTTTGGAGGTAGCCACTTGGTTGTATTTTGTTCTAGCAAACAAAGTGGCGAGTGTATGCGCTCACTAACAACGGATTCAAAAAACCATGAGCCCAGTAAAAAGCCCAGCAAGTTCACTGCTAAACTCACCAAAATGCCATGATTTAATGGATCTAAAGAGGAATAAAATAAAAACTGGTTAGGATCCAACCAAGTATGCTGCACCCAGTCAAGCCACCAACGAGCTTCTGCGGCGCCCCCCCACCCCAAAAATAAGGGTAAAATTAAGGTATAAAACCAGGTCAATGCTCCCAATGACAAACCAATAATGACACCCTTTTTATTGGCTTTATGCCAATAAATGATACCAATCAATGCTGGAGCCAACTGGCCTATCCCAGCGAGAGAAATTAACCCAATTGATGCTAAAGTTTCTACTTTGCCCAGTGAAATTTGAAATATAAAAGCCAGCAATAAGATAAGTACTATTGCCACACGCCGGGTATTAAGCAATAAACGGTTCATTGCCAGAGGCTGATGATGGTTATTCACTCGGTTACGTGATACTTGATTTCGCAGCAACAAAGGGTTAATCAGATCGTTACTTATCATGGTACTTAACGCAATGGTTGCCATAATAACCATACTGATGGCTGCAGAAGATCCCCCAATAAAGCCTACCAATGATAGCTGCTCATAACCTAATGCCATTGGTAAGCTAATTAGAAATGTATCGGGTGATACTTGACCATCAAAGTACATAGCTCCCGTTAACGCTAACGGAATAATAAACAGCGGAAATAAACATAAATATAATGGAAACAACCAACGCGCTCGACGTAAATCCTGATCAGAAGTATGCTCAACCACCATGACATGAAACTGCCTTGGCAAACAAATGATAGCCACCATCGCTAATAAAATATGGCTAGTAAAAGTGACAGGATTGGTCGTTTGTTGAAATAAGTCAGATGTCACCTGGTGAGTTTTAGCCAGCTGCCATACTTCACTCACCCCTCCATAAATAGAATAGGTAATCACCCCACCCACTAATAAAAAAGCAACCAACTTTAAAATAGACTCAAAAGCAATCGCCACCATCATTCCTGGGTGATGTTCAGTCACATCCAGCTGCCGAGTACCAAATAAAATTGTAAAAATCGCCAGCATAATGGTAATAATTAAAGCCGTTTGGGTGCCTGCTAGATTTTCTGCAGAGGCATGCGCAGTCCCTTCCGTTAAAATTGTATACCCCATTACTATCGATTTTAGTTGCATAGCAATATAAGGCAGAATACTTATCACCGCGAGCAATGTGACCATGACAGCCAGCGACCGGGATTTGCCATATCGCAAAGCAATAAAGTCTGCAATGGTTGTAATGTTTTCGGTTTTGGAAACAGCAATAATTTTTGCGAGTAGTGAATAGCCTAAACCAAAGACTAGAATTGGCCCTAAGTATAATGGTAAAAAAGACCATAAACTCTCTGCTGCTTGTCCCACTGCGCCATAAAAGCTCCAGGAACTACAGTACACAGCTAATGACAAGCTATACACCAACCAACGATTTTTTGGCCAGTGCTTAAACTTACTGTCCCCTAAGTAGGCAATAAAGAATATAAACGACACATATAAAATCGTTATGGTAGCGAGCGACCATCCAGAAATCATTTTCTTAACTATCAGGTTTAAACATGGCCAGTATACATAACACAGCTACCTGATAAATCCCAGTAGGTAATAGTCTAACGGCTGTTGATGTCTTATTTAGTGAAGACACTACTAGACTCCCATCTAAGTCTGCAGGCTGTTACACTGGTTACCTACATCCTATCAAATAGCAACCACTTACAATCAATGAAGACACTTGAACAACTCATCTCATTAAATAAACATATTCGCGTGATTGGGTTCGATGATGCTCCGTTTCAAAAGCATCAACAAGACCAGGTAAATATCAGTGGTATTATTTGCAACAATACTCGTTTCGAAGGTATGTTATGGCAAACCATTACACAAGATGGCTTTGATTCAACTGAGGTTTTAATTGATTGTATAAAAGCGAGTAAATTTTACTCACAAATCAATGTTGTCTTGCTAGATGGCATTGCCTTTGGTGGTTTTAATATTATCGACTTGCCTCGTTTAGCCTGTGACCTTGAACGCCCCTGTATTGCCGTAATGAGAAAACAACCAGACTTAGTGGCAATCAAACAAGCACTACAGAATCTGTCTAATTGGGAAGCACGCTGGCAGCTAATCCAAAACGCCGGGGTAATTCATTCCGTAGCGCCTTTTTACTTTCAAGTACAGGGAACAACACCAGATACAGCAGCACAAACGTTAGCAAAGTTAACAGATCAAGGGCATGTACCTGAAGCATTACGCATCGCCCACTTGATAGGCTCAGCAATAAAAACAGGTGAGAGCAGTCGTCGCGCTTAAGTTATAGCCATTGTTTTCAGCTATTGGCTAATGAACAATTTCCTGCTGACAGCAATATTGATTAATTGCCTCCACTGTTTTCCTACTAGTTTCAATCAAGGCTGTTAAAGTAGCTTCACTTGGAATCTGCCCATCTCTTAACTGATGCTCAATAATAGACGTGACCTGTTGTAATTGAATTGCAGAAAGGTTTGCAGCAACACCTTTCAATGAATGAGCATCATCCACTGCCTCAGTTAAAGCATTAGCGTGAATATTATCAACAATTTTTTCAGCCATTTGTGCATAATCAGCAGTAAACATTTTCAGCAGATTACAATACATGCTTTGATCACCTGCTAGTCGATTAATCGCATCTTCTATATCGACTAGAGGATATAACTCGCCTATTTTAATACTTGAGCTATTAGAATAGGTTTCATCTGTATGGCTGTTCTTACCATTATTTAGATCATAGCCACTATTTAGACTACAGTACTTGTCATGATGAAAGGTTAGCTGTGACGTTGTGAGAGAAACGGCCGTTAACTGCTTTTTCAATACCTCCAACAGTTGGTCTTTTTTTATCGGTTTGGCCAGATAATCATTCATACCCACAGCCAAACAGCGCTCTCTATCACCTTTCATTGCATTGGCAGTCATTGCAATAATGGGTAATGAGTTAGCAGAATACTCAAGCCGTATTTTCTGAGTCGCCTCATAGCCATCCATCACCGGCATTTGTACATCCATAAGTACTGCATCAAATGTCTGTTTTTTTAGTGCAGTAATAGCTTGTTGGCCATTGAAAGCAAAAGATAAAACTACCCCCGAATCACTTAAAAACTCTTTTACCAATAGCTGGTTTATTTTATTATCTTCAACTAATAATATTTTTACCCCTTGCAAGCTTTTCATTTGCTTGGCTTTTGGCTGGCTTAATTGAACTTTAGGAGATAAGCCAATCGCTTGAGTAACAGACTGCCAAAGCCCATAAGTCGTAAAGGGTTTAACCAAAAAATCCTTCGCTCCTACTTGTGCAGCCTGTTGTTGAACTTTTTCATTACCAAAGGCAGTTATAACAACTACTGGTAATTTCTGAAAAACTGGAATTAATCGCAGATGTTTAACTAGTTCAATGCCATTCATTTCAGGCATACACCAATCAATAATCAGTAAGTCACACATTGGCTGTTTAGCTAAATAAGTCAAGGCAGCGGCAGCAGAGTTAAATGTTATAATATCGGCTTCTGTTGACTTTAACATATGCTCTATAACACCAGTAACTAAAGGGTTATCATCAACAAGGACTATATGTTTATCTGATAATTGTGGCGCTAGTTCACTAATTTCTTTTGTAAGCTCCATTTCTAGTGGTAAATAAAAACTAAACGCACTACCTTTACCAGGTTCACTCGCTACTGTAATCGATCCCCCCATTAACTCAACTAATCTTTTGCAAATACTTAGTCCTAAACCCGTTCCTCCAAATTGGCGAGTAGTTGAGCTATCAGCTTGGGCAAACGCTTGAAATAACTTATGCTGCTTATCTAAAGGAATACCTACCCCTGTATCACTGACAGTAAATTGAAAATAAGTGCTATTTTCATTAATATATTTATTGCTTTGACTTCCTTTCTCAAGCACTGGCTGAGTATGTTTTTCAATTTTAATAACGACTTGCCCTTGATCAGTAAATTTAATCGCATTACTCACCAAATTAATGAGTACTTGATTTAGCCTTAGAGGATCTCCAATCAACTGATGAGACAAATTTGTTTTATCATCAATGATCATTTCAATTTGTTTTTGCTCACACCGGCGAGCGAACATATTACATAAAATATCAAGTTGTTTAGTTAAGTCAAAAGGAACTTGATCTATTTCTAACTTCCCTGCTTCAATCTTAGAGAAATCCAAAATATCATTAATAATAAGTAATAGTGACTCTGCAGAAACTTTGATTTTTCGGATAAAATCAACTTGCTTTTCGTTTAGCCTGGTCTGCAAAATTAATTCTGTAAACCCAAGAATGGCATTCATTGGCGTGCGTATTTCATGGCTCATATTGGCTAAAAAATGGCTTTTTGCTTGAGTAGCGGCTTCAGCCTGAAAACTTTTCTGAGCCAATTCACGATTTTTTCGCAAAATAATTAATAACACTAAAAACAATGTAACAACAATAAATGAACTGATTAATATAGTTTCTAAGAGTTGATAGCTCTGCAATTTTCTATCATGGTAATTAAGGATTTGATCTAACAGGCTCATCATTGGGTTATTTTTTAATTTAACCAACTGTGCTTCCTGTAGTTCTAAGTTTTCCAACAAAAAACCTGTATAAGAAGCCATTTGCCATAAACTACTAGCAAGCGTACGAAATATGGGCTCATCTGCAGAACGCGTTAAAAATTGAGTCACTTCCTGAGCTTGCTGTTTAGCTGCAGGCATTAAACGTAATTGATACAATAATAAACTACTGGAAAGCTGAACAATGTAGGGCGCTAATTGTTTATTACCCTTAAGTTGAGTACTTAACTGAGAGTATTGTAAAAAGGCTTGATCAATATCAAGCTTCAAATGATAAAAGCGTTTATATTGTTCCAAAAATTGGTAACTTGCCGTTAAAAATTGCTGGTGCTTAGTTTTATCATGCCATTTTTCTAAGTCATTGACTTGTAGTTGATATTGCTCAATAACCTGCTGTAACTCCAGCAACTGTCGACTTTGGCTATTAATGTTACGCTGCTGCTTAGGTGAAAGCTGAAGATCTTGAGCCATTAACAGGCTTATCTTGCGTTCAACCTGCATCAGCAAGTCAGCATGCAAGCTATCTTCATAGCCCAGCTGGTGCTTGAACCAATAACCAGCTCCTAATGCAATGAGTAAGCTGACCAGAAAGATGTATCCAATCTTATTATTCATAACCACTTGCTCTATCCATGAGCTCTTCTATCCTTGACCACTTTCCATTTTACACCCATCTCGAATGATTTTTAGGGTTTGTTGTCGTCACTAAGTACCCCCAATCATTTCTAAAAACATAAACTCATGGGAGTAAGTCTGCCACTGCAAGACTTACGACAACATCCTTAATTGATCTGGCTGGAACGCTTCACTCGACGGCCGCCTTTAGAAACCATTTGCTTTGCTATATACCAGTTGTGACGTGGAATGCTTAAAATAACAACATTCTATCTATATAACTCTATATAACTAGTATATCAGTACTAACCCTTCATCATTGTTTACTGTCTAAACAATATTTTTGTCACAGTAGCATTCGTTGACATTTAGCTGTAATGCCTCTAGTATAGCTGCCAAATTGATGCGGGGTGGAGCAGTCTGGTAGCTCGTCGGGCTCATAACCCGAAGGTCGTTGGTTCGAATCCAGCCCCCGCTACCATTTATATCTAAAGCTATTCTATAATGGATGGCTTTTTTGCTGTTTACAATCGATTAAAATTCCCTCTAATACTCTTAATATTCTTTAACTCCTTTTAAAAAGTTACCTTTAGTATCGCTGCTAAGACCATGCTAGATGCCTTAGATTTCTGCTGCAGTTAAATAACCCTCCATGCTGAGTATAAATGTCTATTGAGTAAAAAATTAATCATTTTTTCAAAAAAGATTGACATTATCATTAGCAATCAATATAGTTCGCACCCTCATAACGTTGGTGCGGGGTGGAGCAGTCTGGTAGCTCGTCGGGCTCATAACCCGAAGGTCGTTGGTTCGAATCCAGCCCCCGCTACCATTTTATTGCAAAGTTATGTTTTTCTGGTGCGGGGTGGAGCAGTCTGGTAGCTCGTCGGGCTCATAACCCGAAGGTCGTTGGTTCGAATCCAGCCCCCGCTACCAATTTATTGCAAAGTTATGTTTTTTCTGGTGCGGGGTGGAGCAGTCTGGTAGCTCGTCGGGCTCATAACCCGAAGGTCGTTGGTTCGAATCCAGCCCCCGCTACCAATTATTTTGTCTCTATAATCATCATTTCTGAACTCATTAGTTACTACCTTGCACTTGCCTGTATCTCCTTGCATTCATATTAATTTAACTATATCAAAGCTATTTTAATTATTGTGATTTGATAACCAAACCAATGAATACTTAGCTAAACTACCAGCAAGCTCTTCAGTCTAGTGGCGTGTATGTTTTTATTTGTTGCAAATTTAATGTGAAAAGAAGAAAACTATTGTCTATTAATTATATTCAACTGTTACTCATTACTGCCTATTGTTTCACCTCAGTACCACCTGCAAAAGAAGCTAATACATAGTGAAAATATTTTTCCTGTCCCGCAGCTATCAAATGCAATACATGATAACTACCAATAACTAAACGAACTCTCTATTGCTATTAATTCATAAACCGTAATTCATAAACCGTAATTCATAAACCGAAGTTTCACCATTCCAATTAAGCTACTAACTTAAGCATGATGCTAATGAAATTATTATTGTCGGTTTTAGGGAAACACCTAAACTCTCATTAAATTTTTCTTGCGCAACTTCATCTGCAAACAATCATCTAATACCTAAAAAAGTGAATGAGCCACCATTGATCACCGAGTAGCGCCGAACGGGTTTATCTGGTCGCTGTGCGACATAAATCCACAATAAGGACATAGCCATCATACAAAAGTGCAGATGATTAGTCACAGCATGCTCTTTGCTTGCCAGGCAAGATAAACTACCTTACTGGTAGTACAAGGTTTCCTTACACAAAAGCTTCATAGATTAACCAGTTATCAATATTTGCTTGACAATCTAGGGCCTGTTAACAGGCCTCAGTGTAAAACAAATACAGCCTGTAGGCAGGGATTGCATCAAACAAAGAAAATGGTTTTCAAACCAAATGATAATGATTATTATTGTCGCATAAAATGGATTCACTCCATAGGCTTCATCATAATAATGTAAAGGCCTATTGTGCTTACTTAGTAGATATATCCTTAATAATAAGCACTTACTCATTTTATTTTTAAGCACTAATGCTTTCAGGAATTAACAACAAACAGAAAAGGAGTCGGAATGAGCTTTCTTAAACCCTTGCAGGTAAAGAGTGGAATAGTCATTATGTCCACAATCACCGCTTTGCCACTTTATGCGAACCCTCAAACAAACAATAGCTTTGCCGTGCCAAATGAAGCCTACCGGCAAAATTTATCGGAAGATGCAGATCCCTATCTTGTTACTGATGAATATTTAGTCACTGATGGCTATTTAGTGGCTGATGGCTCTGGCATTCTTAATATAGAGCACACTGCATTTGCCGTTATTCGCTTAAAAAAACCACTACCCAAAAACGTTCAGTTCTCCCTAAACGGTGAAGCCGTGGTATTCCAGAAGGTCAATACCGCAGGCACTGTATTAAAGTGTGAGGTTGATAATGTAAGGGATAAATGGCTCGAAATTACCGGGCCACAAATTGATATCCGTCAATTACTTACATTTAAAGACTTATAAGGGACTTAAGATGATCAACAAACTACAGTATTTCATCGCTTTTTTATTACTCACCAGTCAGTCTGTAGCCTTTAGTGCCCCTCATGAAATATACGGTTACCTCCGTATGTCTGTATTTGAATATCACACTCGTTATTATGATGAAAACGGCAACGTTAAAGTCTATCCCAGGCAAACCCATATTGATTTAACAGCCGACGAAGCTGATATTCAATATCTTTTTGCTGATGACACACCACTTGGTCAAGATATTGTTGTGACTTTTGATCAAGATGCTGAATGGGAAAACGCTATTTATAAAGTGGCTAAAACGGATGATTCGGGCAACCCTAATCGAGAAAGAGAACTTAATTGGCATTTGCAGGATAATAAAATTATTATTGACGCGTCTTCAGCCCCTTTAGCAGGTTATAATGGCCAGCATAAAATAGTTGTAAGAGCCCATGGTTATCAACCCCGTTTTATTACTATCCATCTCGTAAAAAATGCACCTCGCATTTACGTCTCTAACGGAAGAACACCGGTAACTGGAGAAGAGCTACGGTTAAAACTAAAAGATTTCTCCTATCGCTTTGTCAATCCAGTTTATGAAGTAACAGTTGATGACAAGGTTTTAAGTCGTAGCGATCACCGGGTAATATCTAACTTAGTGACTATTGAAAAACATGTCATTCGTACACCAGGTTTACACACCATCACCATTAAAGCCTGGGGCTATAAAACAGCCAAAAGAACTCTGAAATTTCGCTCTGGTCAACATCCACTACCAGAAATACCTGTTACAGTGACCGAAAATGCTGCTTCCCATGAGCCAACAACAACTGAATCAGGTCCTTTTATGAATGCGGCGGTGGTATTTAATTTTGATTTGGTCAGTAATGCGTTTATTTTACAAAAACTGGGGCTTGCAACTCAGGCTGTTACTCAAATAATTGATGCCTGGGAAAATACTGATAAAACCATGGTAAGAACCACCGGGCAAACCCAATTTTATAGCTGGGAAAATTACACTTATGAAGCAATGGAAGCCGAAGTAGTCGGTGACTACCTTAGTTTTCAAGCTTTCTTGGCGCTTCAACCCAATGAATATTTAGGCAGACCCTACCAAGTGAAGTTCATGTTAAATGATGGCTATTTTGGTGAAGCGGTAGCATTTAATCAAGCTATTGCGGTAGACCCACCAGCAGTGGATATTGAAGTTGAAGCCACTACTGGTAATGTTGTAATTCGCACCGAATCGCCTTTCTGGTTGGAAAAAATTCGGCGGATTAAAGTTGGCGCCACTCAACTTTGGGACTACGAATATACCATAAATAACGGTGTTATTCGTATTCTCAGTCAGGATCGATTTATGAGTGGAAATAATTTAGTAACCATGATTGCAGATGGCTATCGGGATTTAAAATTAACTATTGTTTTAGATTAAAACTACATTCTAAGAGACTGCTACAAAAAGAGTTTTTAGCACCCTCTCCTTCTAAAGATGTCACGAAAGCTGGAAAATAGGGTGTGATAGGGTGTTCTGGAGCTGCTGTCGGGAACAGCTAAAGCTCTAAAGGCCAAGGATGGCCTTTAGAGCGGTGGAAGAATACCCTGTTACTCCCTATTTATTTTCTTCAATACCTTTTTTATCCTGCACCAGCACCCAAGGCCTTACCACCACTGCCCATAAAGTACAGTCATTTTCATACCAAGTCGTGGCTTGTTGATCAGTGACTTTATGTATTTTGCCTTCAGCCAGCCAGGTCTCAACTTGAGTTTTATTATCTTGAGATACTTGCGCTGCAACTTCAATTAAATCCAATGCTTCAGTAACCGCTATTACCTGCCCTGCAGCAAAAAAAGGTTGCAAGTCTTTCCAGGCAATGGTTGAGGTTTCAAGATTTAATTTAGCTTTCAGCAACTCCTGTTGATCAAGCTCTGTCATTATATCACTCCAAGCTCTCTCAGCCTTTCTTGCAGATATTCATCTGCTGTATAACGTTCTGACAATACAACATTTGGGTTAGGGTGCAAAAATAATGGTAACGAAATTCTCGACTTTTCGCGTCTGCCGCCACTAGGGTTAATCACCCGATGAGTAGTAGAGGGAAAATACCCTTGTGAGGCTTCCTGAAGCATATCACCAGTGTTAATAATTAATGTGCCGAAGTCACAGGGAACATCCAGCCATTCATCATTACTGCCCTTCACTTGTAAACCAGGCTCATTAGCTGCAGGCAAAATGGTTAGCAAATTAATATCTTCATGAGCAGCTGCACGAATTGCCCCTGGCTCTTCTTCACCCGTTAATGGCGGATAATGCAATACCCTTAACAAGGTACCACGACTGTTTTCTATCATTTTTGATAAAGGCATTGAATAGTGTTGTGCAATTTCAGCTGGTGTATTCGACTCTACCCAGCCCAATAACTCAGTGGCCAGTTGGTTAGCCATTTGATAGTAACTCATGGCTTCTGCTTTCAATTCAGGCGGTGTTTGTCCCCAGGGGTAAATATGGTAATACTCTTTAATGTCTTTAACCTGATGCCCTTTCGCTACCTCCGATACATCAGGAGGAAAATAACCATCTTGGCTATCTACATTGTATTGATACTGGTGTTTTTCATCACTGACAAAAAATTCGTACCAGTTCTGATAAATAGACTCTACCAATGATTGCGAAATCGGGTGGTTTTTTAATACCCCAAACCCTGTTGTTCGTAAAGATTCAACAAATCGCTGGGCACAATCAGGCGCTAAATAATCAACAGTTTGTACTTGCATTATTATGACTCTATTACTACAAAATCTTGACAGTTTAGCCAGCTATTGACTGATTCGCAACCAACTTGCCAGCTCACTTGGTTTATTAAGAGCAACTCAGTGCTAAAATTTCAGCAAATAATCCCCAAGTAGAAACCTTATGATTAATACCCAGTCCAGCTATACTGCTCATGCCTTTTATAAAGACCTCCCCAATGGTCGTTGCTCAGGTACGCTATCAATTGGCAAAGGAAAAGTTCTGTTTGCAGGTGGAGGACATGAGCTCAGCATTCCTATAGAAGGCAGTCAATTTAAATTAGGTGGTGCAAGTAACCGTCTAGTCTTTATTTCTCACCCTGATCAGCCTGAATTTACTTGCTATACCAACGATCTTGGAATCCTCAAAAACCCCTTATTGACCGACCAGCCTGCTATAGCCGCTCAATTTACCAGTGCCAAACGAAAACGGACCAAAAACAACCTTATTTTTACTACTGTTGCGCTATTAATACTTGCTAGCCCTTTTTCGCTCTACTTTGCCATGGGCCCTATTGCTGCGTTACTTGCCAGGCAAGTGCCGGTTAGCTGGGAGCAAGCGTTAGGAGAGCAAGCAATAAAACAATATCAACTAAGCAGCACATTTATGCCTGACAAACAGGTACAAGCGTTACTCCCCCCCCTCACCAAACCGCTAGTCGATGCAATCCCAAGCAACTCATATGAATTTCACTTTTATGTTGTCAAAGATGAAGATGTAAATGCTTTTGCATTACCCGGTGGCTATATTGTGATCCATTCAGGACTCATTTTAAAAGCAGACAGTGCCGAGGAATTATTAGGTGTTGTTGCCCACGAAATCGCTCATGTTACTGAGCAGCATGGGTTACGAAACATTATTAGTGCCACCGGCACTTTTATTATTGTGGATGCTTTGCTAGGTGATATGTCAGGTTTGTTAGCCGTCCTAGCTGATGCAGCCCCATTATTAATTAACCAAAGTTATTCCCGACAGTTTGAATCAGATGCAGACGAACAAGGCGTGGTTTTATTAAAAACCGCCAATATCAACCCACAAGGACTTCATCAATTCTTCAAAAAAATTCAAGAGGAAGAAACCAAGCGCCTAGCACAAATTGCTGATGAAGATAGCCACGAAGTTGTTCAACAATCTTTAGCATTATTAAGTAGCCACCCAGCCACATCAGATCGAATTAGTCAGCTAAAATTATTAACACAACAGAATGATCATTCGTACCGCAACCTGAACCAGGAGTTTCAACAATTGAAACAAGCCGTACAACAGTTTGTCACTCATACTTCATCGGACCCCACTACAGATGAAAACTGAAATTAAAGGCGGTCGTGCTTTTTCCTATTTAGACATTCAGCTTTCCCCCAAAGAAACCATAACGGCAGAATCCGATGCCATGGCAACCATGTCGGCCGATTTAGACCTGACATCAAAATTTAATGGCGGTTTTTTACCCGCCTTAGCCCGACGTTTTTTAGGAGGAGAAACCTTATTTATTAACGAATTTGCAAATAACAGCCAAGATAATCGACAAATAACGCTGGTTCAGCCAACCCCCGGTGAGATTAAAGAAATTGAGTTAAAAGGTAATCGCTTATACTTGCAACCTGGCGCCTTTCTCGCCTGTACCCAAGGCATTAAGCTTGGGGTCAAATGGGCAGGTATTGTTTCTTGGTTAGCGAAAGAAGGTCTGTTCAAAATAGTAGTTAAAGGGCATGGTAAAGTCTGGTACGGCGCATTTGGTGCATTATTGGAAAAACAAGTTGATGGTGAATATATTGTTGATACCAGCCATTTAGTTGCTTATGAACCCTCTATTAAACTCAAATTACAATTGGCAGGAGGGATTTTCTCTAGCCTATTTGGTGGTGAAGGCCTCGTCACTCGTGTTGTTGGTAAAGGCAAAATCACCATTCAAACTCGCAGTTTAGCGGGCTTAGCCGGCTGGATTAACCCTAAATTACCTTAGGGCTTTTATTCAGATGAATATACAACTATTACATCGCCCAGGAAATACTGCTGCCAAAGTTACCTTAAATCCTGCAGAAATTTGCACTGCTGAGTCAGGTGCCATGATTGCAATGAGTAATAATATTCAAATAACCACGACAACTCATAAACGCGGGAAAGGCAGTATTCTAAAAGCAGTTAAACGAATGGTAGCAGGTGAGTCACTTTTTATTAACCATTTTGAGGCGCAAAAAACACCAGGTGAAGTATGGTTTGGTACTGCATTGGCTGGCGACTTGGAAGTCATGCAGCTTGATAATGAAACCCTGATTGTTCAAGGTAGCTCTTTTCTAGCCTGTGAACATAATATTGAAATCGACCTGGGCTGGCAGGGGTTTAAATCAGTATTTTCAGGCGAACGAGTATTTTGGGTACACCTTCATGGAGCAGGAAAAGTCATTGTCAGCTCCTTTGGTGCGATTTATCCCATTCAAGTAGATGGTGAATACATTGTTGATACTGGCCACATTGTTGCCTTTAATGAAACGTTAGACTTTACCATCACTAAGGCTGGTAAGAGTTGGTTACATTCATTTTTAGGTGGCGAAGGCTTAGTGTGTAAGTTTCATGGCAAGGGGACCGTTTGGTGTCAATCTCACAACCCTAGCAGTTTTGGCTCATTACTTGGCAGTGATCTTAAGCCCCGCTAAAAATACAGCCAAGGCGAAGGACATAGCATATGTCAGATAACCAATACCAAGTCACCCTAACAGGCAAACTAGCCGGATCCACTCATCTAGAACAAGCAGCCACTGAGTTTGCTCAATTATTTAAAACATCACCTGATGTAGCTAAACAAACCCTGCAAAAAGGCCCGGTTACTATTAAAAAAAATATCAATAAAACAGCAGCTATGAAAATTCGTAATGCACTTGATAAAATTGGTATTGGTTGTCGTATATTAACCGCACAAGAAGCCGCAGCTGAATTAGCTGCTCTTGCTCAACAGAAAAAAATTCAAATCGAAAAAGCTCCCTCTTCTTCCACCTCAATTGATAGCACCCCAATTGCTAGCACCACTATTGATAGTTACGAGCCGCCTGCTGATCATCCTGGCTTGCAGTTTAAAATTGAAGGTAAACCCGATTACAGCTTTGTTACTGTACAATTACCAGCTAACCGAACGCTGAAAGTAGAAGCCTCAGCCATGGCAACCATGGATACCCATATTGAAATGAAAACTAAACTAAAAGGAGGCCTAGGCAGGTTTGTTACTGGAGAATCGATCTTTATTAATGAATTTACTGCCGCTCATGGCCCTGGTGAAATAGGCATTGCCCCTGGTGCACCTGGTGACATGGCCCACATTTATTTAGATGGCGATATTCTGTATTTACAAAACTCTGCTTTTGTTGCCTCAGCCATGAGTGTCAATATTGAATCAAAATGGCAAGGTTTTACTAAAGGTTTTTTTTCTGGAGAAAATCTATTCTTAATTCGAGCGTCTGGAAAAGGTGACTTATGGTTTAATAGCTATGGTGCCATCATAGAAATCGATGTTCAGGGTAATTACGTTGTAGATACTGGGAATATTGTAGCATTCACTGAACAACTGGATTATAAAATCAGTAAGGTCGGTGGTTATAAGTCTCTATTCTTTTCAGGGGAAGGCTTTGTCTGTCGCTTTTCAGGACAGGGTAAAGTCTGGATTCAAACCCGTGGTGTTGATGCCTTTGCCTGGTGGGCTCATGCCTATAGACCAAGTAGAAGTAGTGGTTAATATACCCGTCGCTGAGGGTATTTTGACTATTTTTAGAAGCATCCTTAATTGATTAATGTATTTTCATTAATTAATAATAAATTAGTCATCATACTTTATAGATACAAGGCTTATCACATTCTATTTGAATGTTTCATTATCATATATCACTCTATATAAAAAGCCCCTATATAAACAACACTACATCAATAAGGCTAGCATTTATTTTGAGTTAATATTTCATAAAAATACACTCAACAATTATCAGCAAAATTTCAACCTAAAAAAGTCTACCTTAAAAATAATATTTCACAATTAACTAAAAAATTATTTCAATCTTATTATAAGGCTAACCGGTTCTCGATTTTTTGGCAGTTAATTTCGTTATAGTCCTTCAACACTTTTAACTATTTATTAAAAACATACCCTTGGGGCCTATAAGCCCTCAAGGACTAGTTGCACCTTCAAGGCAGTCATCCATGAGTTTACCTAAATTACACCCATTAGCCTGTTTATTTACTACTCTGGTAACCGTTGCACCCTTTAGCTATCTTTCAGCTCAGTCGCAAACTGATCAAGCAGTGATACAAAATGTATTAACGTCTAAATCAGCAATAAGCCAAAATGCTGGAATAACTAGAAATGCAACAGTAACTACAGGTGCTACAATAAAAGAAAATTTATTAACTTCATTACTATCCACAAAAACAGAAAATAACACAACACAAACCGTAGAAGCTAGTGCACAGCCGCAAATAATTAAAATTGCAGATAAAGTCGTTACGGCTACTAGCTTAGTACCTAATCAATCACTCAAAAAAGATCAATCTCACACAATTCAGGAACCCGGCGCCAGCTTTATTAAAATTCATTTTAGTGCTTTTAGCCTTCCTAAAAACAGCCAAGTGATTGTCAGCAACCCTGATGGTAGCGAAGCATATCGCTATGGTAATACCAAACGCGATAATTTCACCTTTGACCCTGATAATGGAGAAGATGGTAAGCAGGCTTGGGCCAGTATGTCGATTAGTGGTGATACCGCCATCGTCAAAGTTGAAACTGATCCTCAATACCCCTGGGTAGAAGGTAAACATCAATTAAAAATTGGTCACTATTGGAAGGGCTACCCAGAAGAAGTGGTTGAGGAACTCATCCAAACTCGCTCCACCTGCGGTAAAATGCAACGAAAAGATGCTGTTTGTTATAAAGACTCTCACCCAACGGAATACGCTCATACCAAACCTGTTGCCCGCTTGGTCATGGGCGGCGGTTTATGTACAGCTTGGCGAGTCAGTGCCGACAACCGTATGTTTACTAATAACCATTGTATGAGCACTCAATCAAAAGTATCCAATTCAGAAGTCTGGTTTAACTATCAACGCAGCCAGTGTGGTGGTGGACAAAAAACTAAAGTGGTAAAAGTCTCTGGCGACAAAATGCTAAAAACCAGTCGTAGTAATAGCTTAGACTACACTTTATTTACTGTTAAAGACTTTAGCTCAATCAAGTCATTTAGTTATCTGGGCCTCGATGTAAGAGAACCTCAACAAAATGAAGATATTTATATTGCTCAACATGGCGCAGGCAACCCTAAAGAGCTGAGTATTGAAGACGATCAAAATTCACGTAACCGCTGCCAGGTAGATAAACCCACCAGTAGTCGTAGTAATTTAGGCTATAAATGTGATACTACCGGTGGTAGTTCTGGATCACCTGTATTAGCCAATAAGAGCCACAAAGTTATTGGCTTACACCACTGGGGAGGCTGCCCAAGCGGCACTAACTCGGCAGCTAAAATTAAAGATATCTGGTCAGAAGTCGCTGAGCATTTTAATAATAAAGTACCTGCCGATGGTGTAGGCGGTAATCCTACCCCTAATCCTGATCCCGATCCAAACCCCAATCCGAATCCAAACCCTAAACCCAACCCCGACAAATTTAAACCACTTTCCAACAAGCTTAATGCCTGCCTAGGAGTAAATAGCAGTGCCAAAATAAATGCCAGCAGCTGCCAAAACAATAAGTCACAACAATGGGAATTAGACACCAAAGGCCTCTTACACCCAGCCAGCGCACCTGAAAAATGCTTACAAATGCCACAATGGTGGAAAGGCAGCAACCGCGCCGTTATTGGCAGCTGCGACAACAAACAACTTCACCAACGCTGGCAACTAAAACAAGGCCGCCTTGAAAACCTGGCTTACCCAATGATTTATTTAAAACATTTCAAAGCCTACGGCGATTGGGTTGGCGTATGGACCAAGGATAATTCAGAAGGCGCACAGTGGCAGTGGAAATAGCTGTAGCTGTTAATTTTTATTTCATTTAAATGGAAGTATGTGAGAAAGTGACTGAATGAAAATTTGGTCACTTTTTTATAAACATTAGAAAATTTGAGTTACTGCCCCTAACAACCCTATTCTATAAAAAATAGCATTTATCCTATTGATTATATTTATACGAAGGCACTTTACCTCTCATCCGCTTATTATGTACTTGATAGTGGCCAAGAACGTCTAGCCCAAATTCCATCCACCCTTCCGCGCTGAATGCGATTGGACGAACAGAAATTACTGTCGAGGGTTAATCCAATACATCCTCATTTTGTTGGCTCTTTTTCTACCGTAGCAACTAGTTTAAAGTCAAGGTTGTCTTTCTACTCAAACTCTCTTGCCCACAAAAATAGCTAACGACTCAAGACAGGTATTGAATATTTTCGACACGGCTGAGACCATTTAGCACCGCTATATGGGGCAGTGTTTATGGAGCGTAGTTTTGAATATAAAGGCATCCATAATTTAAAAAGGCAAAAGTTTGATACTATACCCATCGCGAATCATTTTTAGGTTTTGTTATCGTCGCTCCTCACCCCAATCACCTATTAATATAGGCTCATGGGATTCGTCACTTGATGGCCTCACCTAAAAACCCTTCGCATTGGGTATATTCAATACTAAAATACCCATAAATTATGTTTTTAATTCGGGGAATCTTTGCCAATATAGTACCTAAAGCAGGTCTGCATTATTTTGTATTAACAAGTATGTATGCTATCTTCACATAGCATACATACTAGCTACTTTTAATCTATTTTCATAGTTACCCATCTAATCGAGAGAAGTAAAATATCTGGCTCTTGATAGTCTTCATATATTTAAAAGGTTTATATAGAACTAAGTGATCAATAGAGTTTAAGTGTTTGGGTAGGAATGAGCTTGAGCTAATTACAAACTCAGATCCTTTAAGTGATATAGACCCTTGACCATTGGGTGTACGGACAAACGAAGAGTCACAGTTCTCTGACAGTATTAATAATGATTTTTCTTCTGAAGAATTAGACATTGGTGCTATACAAAATCCTGTAAATTTATGTTTAATATAAAATGATCCATCTTCTTCATTCGTTGGTTCAATAATATAGTTTGCATACTTTTCTTTATCAGCCGTTTTAGGGTTGCATGCATCATAATCAAAAATAAGTGGCGAATTATTTTCAAGCTTTTGAGGTACAACACATGCCCCTGATAGGTGATGCTTAAACACATCAGCCTTAACATTCATCATTAAAGAATTTATTAATACAAACAAAATAACAAATCGCACTTGCATAGATTTCAATCCCACACGTTAAAATTTTTATTTAAGCGTTATCGGCATATCTAAAAACTAATTACTACTTATAGTACTATTGATCCAGCTTTTATATGAATAAACATTTGTAAAAACATCTAGAGAATTTGGAGCTGCACACCCGCGAGAAAAACTCGCCAACCCATATAACCTCGCCACTCCATTATCTTCATAAAATAATGGACTTCCACTATCCCCAAAACAAATTCCTGCTATTGGAGTAGATACAGAACTGACACATAGCTGATTGGATGAAGATATTAGCTTATTAACGGTATTATTTTTTGATGCAGCTTCTAGCAAAATATTATGCCTTAGCAATAGGCTCACTTCATTTACAAAGTACTGAATACTACTATCTATTTTTTTCTCCAATACCTTTAACTCTTCTATATTAGGATCAGAACCATCTAACAAATTTATTTTTTTATTTATTTTTAGCTGAGCTATTCCAAGCTTTTTTAAGTTATCTATAAAATTTGAAATAGCCTTAGGTATCTTCCATAAACGCGCAGTTACTCCTAATTCACTAAATTTACTATCTATACATTGCTCTGTACCTCTAATCTCATAAGTAACATCTTGTCTTATAGAAGTCGTCTTTTTACTGTTATTAACCAAATACATTTCTATACCATCATAGGTTGTTTTTTCGAAATTACTGCTATATTCAGTCAACCCCCACCCACTAGTTTTTGTAATTGAATTTTCTGGAAGATTTTGGTCAATAATACTGATAGGCTGCTTCGTTGACGCTTCTGTTTTTAGCTTTAACAATGCAATATCATTATCTAGCCAAGCCATACTTTTTAAAGGCGAATATGTTGAATAATATTTTGGGTGAATAATTATTTTACTGATTGATTTAACAGTTAAAGCATTGCTTTTTATTTCTTCATCTAAGTCTAATGCACCAACAGCCACAGAGATATTCTTATGATCTATATCTTCTACACAATGTGCTGCTGTAACAACCCAGTTTTTATTGATTAGTGCTCCCCCACAGAATTGATACTCTGATACTAATTTATTTTCTCCCGAAGCTGATGGCTGATCATAATCTTTTAATAGTGCTACAGTCCAATCAACTTGAGTTGTTGCGTTTGTACCATTTATACTCCTTTTGCTTCTTATATGATCTGCTGAAAAGCTACTAGCACTTATAAAGATTACTAATGAAGTTACTGCAATAGAGCTAATATTCACTATAAAACCTTTTAAATAATATTAATGAAAAACAAGTCGATAACCACTTGCATTAAGTATCTTTGTCACAATACCATGAATATTTCAACAATGTAACATTGCCTTTAAAAGACCAATACTAAGATATGCATAAATTATTCTTTAGCACCTCAGTTTGTTTTAGCAGGTGTAATTGCTAGTAAACTGATCACCATAATTTGGGGTCGCACAAAGAAGCAACACAGTTTATTGCTACGGGTACTTTTTCTAAAATATATTCATTAAGCACAATGGCTTGCCACCCAAAAGGATACTGAAGTTTGTAAGGCGCTGTATAATTACGAGCAGTTTCTGCATTAAAACCAAATCTTCCGTAATACTTTGGATCGCCGTAAACAAAGACGATATTTCCCCCTATCGTTAACAACTGTTGCATGCCATATTCAATCAACTTAGAGCCAATACGACGTTTTTGGTAGTTGGGTTGCACTGCCAGCGGCGCCAAAATATAAGCCTGGCAGCTCTCATCGCTTTTAATTCCAACTGGACTGAATGTGATGTGCCCCACCACAGAGCCATTAGCTTCAGCTATCAGAGGTATTGTTGATGGTGTCGTATTTTCGGAAAGTAGTGCAATGGCAAGTTTTGTGACAATCTCGCTCTCGTCTTTGGGAAACGCGGACGAATAGATTTTTTTGATACTGTCACAATCTTGCTTTGTTGCTATTCGGATGTCCATAATTATTTAGCTCAATAGACAGTTAAGTCAGGATGATCTCTTTGTTAGATAAGTTTCCTTCTAGACTATCCTGTATCTCTTAACTCTCTAAGCTTTTCAAGCACTTTTGCCCATTGATCTAAAGCCAGTGAGCCATATAAACTTCGCAGCAGTTTACATTTTAGACGAAATATTATTTGGTTTTTATTTCTGTTTTTTTGAATTTCAGAAAATAACCATTCTTTGTCAAATCCTTCCCACTCACCAGCTACATTTTGTAAATTCATAAAGCAAATAGGTGCAACATCGTAATAAAATATCTCATTTAGCTCCTTTTCAGTAAAAGAAGTTTTAAGCAATTCTTTTGCTATATGGTTTAGGTCTAAATCTCTAAGTTGATTGTCTAGGAACAATTCAGAGATAATACTCCACACAATTTTATTCTGTTCTAGCTGGTTGTTTTGCATATTAAAAGACCTCATTGATTACCATAATTAAGTCTACACCTACACAGCCAGCAATACCTAAAAAACTACCAAACATCATCATCTGTTATACCATAATCCTGCTCTATCCTTACACCCCAGAATAAGTCATTAGGCTTCAATCCTTTCTACTCAAAAAATCACTTCAAGAGTTTATTTCATTATTAGATGCATTAGAATTTCTTACTCCAGTGTTTCCAATGCATAGCTTTTGAGCTATCAAGATCCATTGTAAACTCAAACCCAATATCAGCTTTTCTTGTAACAGTAAATCCTAGCTTCCTATGAAATGCCAGAGATAATCTGTTCACTCTCAATACATTACTTACTAATTTACGTGCTTTAACGGATTCTAAGTGAGTGCTAATTTGAGAAAAAAGCTCACCAAAAACTTGTTTAGTTCTATGATTTGGGTGAGTAATGAATATAAGAATAAACCAAGTACCACTACCTATGTCTTTAAGCGTTGCATAGCTTAATAAAATACCATTTCGACGAACCTCAAATAGCAAGCCATTATTCATAGCTATTTCAAGTGATTCAAGGTAGACTTGTTCATCAATAGGTCTACCCGCTGCGCTGGAAATACCTTCTAATGTAAGAAGGGTTAAATCAATATATTCTCTCATGATTGCTAATACCCCATATAGTAATGTAGCAGCCTTATACCCTTCGCGAATAATTTTTAGGCTTTGTTGTCATCGCTCCTAATCACCAAGGATGGTGTGAATGCAGTTAATGCATGGAGCAATTAACTGTCACCCCAATCACCTATTATTTATAGGCTCATGGGGCTTCGCTGCTCGACGGCCGCCCCTAAAAACCCTACGCTTTGGGTATAGTTTGCCAAATACACTATGAATCCGGCAAAGGCTAATTGATTACTGGATCAATGATGAAATCATGCAGACCTTTGTGGAGTATGGATTATTTATTGAACATATATCATGCATTAAATAACTTTATCAACCCTGTAGTAAGTACATTTCCTTATGGCTGATTAAGTTATCTGCCTGTAATGTTACATAAGCGTATCATTACAGTCTCACAATCTATTTGCATATTTACGTAAGACTCCTATGACAATAAATAAAAAAGACGTTATTCAGCTTTATAAAAAATACTATTCGGATAGAGAAAATGAACAAGTTGACTTATTCCAATTATTAGAGCAGGAATTTTCGATAGTCAATGCTATATACCCTGGCAGCTATGTACAAATATCACCAGCATTTGTCTTTCCACAGGTAGTTTTCATTGACGCCGATAAAAATGCCATCAAATTTTTTAAAGACATAGGTAGGATTATCAATCTTATTAACAGCAGAAAGGATTATGACGCTACACCCAATATTGCATTTTATGGAATAGACTATAACAACCCCAGGGCAATCGCATATAAATTTACACGGAGCAAATTAACTTCATTAAATACTCATGATCCCAACCAGCAGAAAGCCTCTTATTTTTTATACCAATTTTATAAGTGTCATCTTGTTTAAGAATATTAAGGGCTATTTGCCTAATCCTAGACATGTTTTCTGCTGAATGACCTATACGAATTCGACTATCATCTTCCCTAAATGCAACATCCAAACTCCAATGTAGGCTGTTCTCAATTTGCCAATGATGTTGAATCATTTCACTGACAGCTTTTGCTGATAAGGGCTGGCTAGAAATATAATAGCGTTGTTCTTTTGATTTTTTGCCTTGCAAGGTACGTTCTGTCTCAACCCTAATGACAGCAGCTAAATCGATCCACTCTGTTGCTATAGGTAGTTTAGCCACTGAGTGATAAACCCAGCAGCGTCGTATCTCATGACGGCCATGCTGTTCTTTTTCTGAAGAATGAAAGTCAATAGCTGGACGTTGATACACTTTGGCTTTTTTAGAATACAGTTGTTCTTGAATAGCAGAATATAAGCGACGCTGGTTATTTTTAACTGCCAACAAGTAATGAGCCCCTTTTTCACGAATTTTTTTAGCAATGGCTTTATGACACCCCATCGCATCTATTGATACAACAGCACCTTTAACCGCTATCGCTTCTAATAGTTCAGGAATGGCGGTAATTTCATTGGATTTTATATCAGTCTTAAGTTGACCTAACACTAACTTATTTTCTATTGACCATGCATTAACCAAGTGAATAGCATTCTTCTTATCAGGTTCAGTAAATGATCGTCTAAGCGTTTTACCATCAATGGCTACCAACTTGCCAGGTAAGCTATCAGTGATTGACTGAACCCATTGGATGAAGCAGCTTTGAAACGATGTAGGGCAAAGGCGTGAGAAAAAACGACCAAAGGTATCATGAGAGGGTATTCCGTTGGGTAGCTCTAGAAAGCTCTTAAACCATGCTTCTTTGGCGTTACCAAATCGCTCAATAGCGACCCAGTCATCTGCCCCGCATAAAGCAGCACAAATCGTAATAGTAATAATATCAATGAGCTTATGACGACGACGGCGTTCCATTCGAGGATCATCTAACTGTTCAAAATGATCTAAAACTGTACTATTTTTTACCAATGTTGCACTCTATATCAGTTGCTTTTTATTCTATTATACTGATTTTGTTGTATTTTTATATGCAATTGCCCTGATAACAACCCCATAGAAGAATTGCTAGGCCGTTTTGATCTTTTAATTTCACAATATGCTGGCTTTATTTCCAGTTGCTGTAAACAGTACTTAAGGATTGGAGGGTACTTACTGGCAAATGACAGCCATGGTGACGCTGGATTAGCCGCAATTGATAATGACTACAAACTGGTAGCAACTATTAGCGAGTCAAACAGAAAATATAAACTATCTTACATTGATTTAGATAATTACTTTATTCCCAAAAAAAATGTTGCTATTACTAAGGAATATTTATATAAATTGGGTAAAGGCTTAAACTACACCAACAAGACTTCTTTGTATGTTTTTCAGCGCGTGATTTAATGGCAATTTTCTTGAGAACAGCAAACAATACATGTATCCATCGCGAATCATTTTTAGATTTTGTTATCATCGTCCCTCACCTAAAAATCCTACGCATTGGGTATATTTTCCCTGAAAAATGACTTAATTAGTTTTTTTATTTCTTTTAATACTTTTCAAATTTTGAATAGCACTACTTATTAACTACTAACTTTTTGTTAACTACTAACTTTTTTAGTAGTTTCTTACTAACGCCATTTTTTCCATATATCAAAAGCTAACTCATCTGGATTCAAATCCCGTGCATAAGGCAGTAAAAACATTGTCTCGAGATCACTACCAAAGATCTAACACTTAACTTCTCGCTCTTCACCCCAGTCATTTAGTTTATCTAAACTCCTGGAGCTTCATTGCTCGGTGGCCCCGCCCTTGTGCCCTAGGGGTATAAATAATCCTTCGCTGTTAGTATATACCACTTTATTTCTATACCTAAAAATGATTCATGATGGGTATATTTCAAGTGGTTTAGCAGAGCCTCTATGCATAAAACAACCGAGACTCTACTCTAGACCTAACATTTACAGGACTGACAGTTTGAATCAAATTACTTACTAGCTTTTAATGAAACTACTCCCATATTAATAAATAAGTTTTCCTCACCTGTATCAGCATGTGTTGTTAGTTTCCCGGTATTGAGATCCATTAAATTATAAAACTTATACCCACTTTCTTCTTCCCAAGAGAGATAAATAATATTTTCAGTAATTTGACTAGACAAATAAGAGTTATTTCCTGTGCTGGGGCCTTCAAAATTTCCTTTAACCAGCTCCCAATGCAGTGACTCTTTTGATGTAATAGTTATTTCATAAGCGTATGATCCATAATCATAGAGATACGTTTTCCCTACAATATTAGGAACTACATTTTTCACTTTACTGTTGCCTGCTATAAGATTCACTGAAAATAAACATAGTACTGCTACCAACAATGCTCGCATAATGTACATAAAAGTATTCCATTATTTTGTTTATTTATCTTAACTGTAAATGTTAATTTACTTTTCTACCCCATTTATAAAAACAGCACTGAACTCACCTGCAGACTCTCTCAGCGCCTTTAGAGGAGCATATTCATCAGAGTTATACCACTCGTTGGCTGCATCAATACTTGGAAACTTTATTATAACCGGTAGCGTCGGCGTCCAATCCCCCTCTTTAATCTCGGTACTTCCGCTCATAACAACATATTCCCCACCAAATGACTCAGTGATAGGCTTAACTTTTTCTGCATATTCTTTCATCTTGGCAGAATTGGTAATATTTAAATTTTGAAATAAGCAATAAGCTGACATCTCTCTATCCTGCAGTTTGATTTAATTTCAATGAGCAGTATCGCTCACCTTGTATGTAGAACCGTCCAGTACAGCAGCAATAGCCTGGTCAGTGATAAAACAGCTATCACGATTGGAATATGCCACTTGATAGTGATTTAACTTTAGAGTTGGAGTTCTCCACGCTTTGACCACTATATTATTTTTCTTTATGAGAAAAAATATATAATATAATGCATACTACTTTCTCAAAATTAGAAAGGTGTTTATGAATCGTTTTGCTGAGATGACAACTTTTGTTGAAGTTGTAGAAGCAGGATCATTGAGTGCTGCTGCCGATCAGTTGGGAATAGCGGTTTCCGCTGTTAGTCGCCGTATCCGGGAGCTAGAAACAAGACTGGGAGTTAGGCTAGCGAATCGGTCAACCCGAGGCCTCTCAACTACACCACTGGGACAAGCATACTACGAACGCTGTGTTCAACTATTGGCAGAGCTCGAAAATACAGAAGCACTGATCACTAAAAACGTAGACACATTGCACGGAAGATCACGTTTTTCAATTCCTCTGGAACTTGGTAAACAGTTCATGATGCCTATTCTTTTCAAGTTTGCACAAAAACATCCTGATGCAATTTTAGATATCGACCTAAGTGACAGAGCTGTTGATCTAATTGCTGAAGGTTTTGATTTTGCAATTCGAATTGGACACCAGCAAGATGCTAATTTGAACTCGATTAGAATAGGTAAAATGAGCTACTCTGTTGCCGCAAGCCCATCTTTCTGGGAGCAGTATGGGTACCCCGCATCACCTGAAGACATGACTGGTCTGCCAGTGCTTGCGTATCGACTCGCTATGCCTCAGGGAAAGCTGTTTTATGAGAGTCAAAATGCTCAAAACAATTATGTGCAATTAAAGCCTAGATTTTTGTCCAACAATGGAGTGTGTCTAATAGAAGCTGCTATTGCAGGCCTTGGAATCTGTTTAGAACCCGATTTTATGTTAACAACCGCTGTCAATGCAGGGCAACTTGAACCTGTTCTGACAGACTACACTTGGTTTAAACGTGAGATATACGCGGCTTATCCCAAAGGAAGGCCTTTGCCTATCCTAGCTCAGCGGCTTCTTGACCAAATTGTGTTAGAGCTAGGGCAATCAGCTGTTTTCAACATGTGATTTAATGGCAATTTTCTAGCAAGCAGAACTGGGTACTGAATAAAAAATTATTCAGTACCCAGTTCAACTATAACCAAGTCTATTTAAGCCATAACTATAGCCAGAGAAATGAAAGAAACACCTACAGAAAAATGAAATAACCGGGAGTACTCAAAAAGGACCCATGATATTTTCTCCATAATCAATGAGTAAAACAAATGCACTAAAAATGTTGAAAACAGTAAAATAACGACTAACCATAGTGCCTGTACCCAGTAAGCGTTCTCTACATTGATAAACATAGGAAAGATTGATGAAAAAAATAGCAATGTTTTAGGATTGAAACTGCTAATAATTACACCTTGTTTAAATGAAAAATTACTTAGTGCCGACTCATTAATTTTATAATTATGATATGAGGCAATTAAAGACATAACCCCAAGGTATCCAAGATAACTCAATCCTGCATATTGAACGAGATAATACAAGGTTGTTGAAGCTTTAAAAACAACTGCAAGCCCACTGATTGCTGCAATAGCTACAGAAAGCAAACCGAGTTGAATACCGATTATTAATGGAAGAGTATGCCGAAATCCATTTTGAATACTTTGTGCAACTACTGCCAAAGTGCCAGGTCCTGGAGTAGCAGCAGAGATAACACATAAAAATATATATGAAACGACAGTATCTGTATTCATATTTTTTGAACACCTAAAATAACTGAAAGCAACGACCGACAATCCTCTATACAACAAGGCTGTCAAGTGATATTAATTCTGGTTTTAGCAAATAGCAGTTACCTTAAGCCAATACAACGCTAGCTAGATGAAGCTAAAAGCATCTCTTTCATCAAAACCAAGCATGAATAGCTAAGCTTGATTATCAGGCGAGCTAAACCAGAGTTTTATTTACAGTTATTGATGATCAAAAAAATACGTACATTTTATACAAGCCAACTATGATTCATTTTAACAATAAAAAAGCTAAACGTAGCTGTTTACACCATTGACTACTAATGGATTGAATAAGTAGGTAGTCATGACAGCGTTACGAGAGTGTAACTTAGCATACTGATGGTATCAAGCTTTCTGAAACTGAAAAGCGCTAATCTAGGCGCGAAGAGAGAGGTTTAGTTGTTCTACATGAACAATCAGCAACAACGAGTAGCGCTTTTACAGCTACAAGCCTTTGGGCCGAGATTATTTTTCAGCCCAGCTGTGTTACAAATCCTTTATGTAGAATGCCTACACGGCATTCCTTGTGTCTTGCTGGACAAAAAAATAGCCTTCGGCAGAGGTGATTCAAATAGTGTTAACAGGCCCTAGCCTCATACGTATAACTTCAAACAAAGGCGTTAGCTTTCGTTTAATTGGATCAGGTTCACCTTTTTCCATAGCATCCCAATATTTCCAATGGACCTTTTCAGTACCAAGTTCATAGTCCATTCCATCCCAGTTATCTTCTCTGAAGCTATAGAATGCCCAGTGATATTTTTTTTGATCCAGAACAGTCAACACATCGTTTAAATAGTTCTTGCAACCAGGCAGTTTACGAATACAGCCAAACTCACCTGCCACCATTCTGTTAGCAGGTATACCATGTAACTTAGCCCACTGGCCTGGCAACTCAAGATACTTAGCTACTCTTTTGCCCCCCCAATATTCCGTGCCATTGCCAAAAGGCACTTTACCAGGGTAGTTATAAGGTTTTTTACGTTTCAGGTTAGGGCTACTGGTAGCCGCGTAAGGCTCATACATATGAAAACTATAGAGAACACGCTTATCGGCCAAAGGGGCAGGCCAATAACTGAGTGCATCCGCTGCCGCATACCAACCCGCATCCACCATAATCGGAGTTATAGGATCTACCTGGCGGATAGCACGGATCACTTTAGTATAAAAAGCGCGCAAATCTCTTGAGGTATCCTGTCGTTGCTTATACCAAGCTTGCATGGTGCGCTGGTCAGCATGTTCTGCCAATCCCCCTCTTTTTTCTGGAGCAGGTTCATTAATAATATTATAAGCAGCAACTGCAGGATTATCTTTGAGTTGTTTAGCTAAATCCTGCCAAAATTGCGCAGCCACATCCCAATGCTTTTTATTCTGCCACAGTCGGTCATCAAATTTGTTTCCATTATTCTGAGACCAGCGCATAAATGGGAGAGACAATGGTGTTACAACCACTTTAATTCCAGCTTGATGGGCACGCTCCAATGCATTAGTCAAAACGTTAAAGTCTTGCTGGGAAATACCACGATAGTTGTCAGCATCTCCCATCAAAAAATCACGCTTTTCTGCCTGCCACTTATCATAAGCGAGTCTTACCCAACTAGCACCATACCCTTTTAATGCTGCGAAATAAGCTTGACTAGGTGGTAGACGATTAAAACTATTGCCACCATGTTGTGGGGTATCCCAAAATTTAATCGCATCATCTGCAAAGCCGTTACATGCGACAAAACAGATAAAACAAATCATTATTGATCGAATAACTCTCACTTAATTAATTCCTCTTGCTCATAGTTGTGATATTAGTTATTCAAACTGATAGTTTCTCTTTATTTGTCATATAGATGTAAAAACCAAGCTAATATTTCACCAACCCAATAGGCAAACCTACTCCTTGTGCCCATTCGATTAAAATGTCACCTTGATAGAAGCTTTTATTCACAACAAGATTTGCTCGGTGGGCATTAGTAATATCATACGACCATATTAAAGGCTGATTAGTCAAAAGCACCTTTTGCCACAAAAGGTCAAAGCGATGATCTAGCACCTGTTGCTTTACCTTTGATGGGGGACAAGCAGCTATTTGACTGGGAATAGAATAATCAATTTGTGGTTTAACCGATGCTTGTGTTTTAATTTTAATCCAGTCCTGATCAGGTATAGGTGGCAAAATAAGGGTAACATGCCAACGGTGTTTCCCTCTGCTCAATACCAAGTCATACACACCTGCAGAGTAGGTATGAGGAAAATAGTCACTTTCTACTTCAGCATAACCATGTGCTTCTGATTGCTTAGCTGTTTTATTATTAATTAATCGCCTTCCATTGCTATCAGTAAGTTTGACTGTAAAAGGGGCATCAACGCCTTCAAAGCTCAATTTTACATGGTATTCAACTTGTTGAAGATTATAATGCTTGATTAGCACAACTCGGATAAAATTCGCAAAGTTATTATCTATCTTTACTGGAATATCTTGTCCACATCTGGTTTCTTGTAATAATACATCAAATACTAGTGGCCACTGTTGGTGTATTTCACTAGTTAATGGTTTCTTCAGTATAAGTAGCAATTGTTGCCATGCCTTCATAGGCTTTTTATCTACCAATGCCACATAGACATTTTTTAGCGGTGTTTCTTGAAACCAATTATTCCCGTTAGCCTGGCTAGCTACCAAAAATAAAAAAATAACTGTAAACAGATAATTTATTTTTATCTTCATACTTTTAATCGATACCCTATCCCTCTTACCGTCTCAATCTCTAAGGTAGGGAATTTCTGTCTTAAGTGTAATATATGGTTATCGATTGTTCGGGTTGTAGGAAATGATTGATAACCCCATACCTGGTTAAGCAACTCTTCTCGGCTATACACTCTATTTGGCTTTTGTATCAGCACTGAGAGTAACTTAAATTCTTTCTTTGTCAGTGTTACATCGACTCCTTGGTAAATCACCTGCTGCGTTGCTATATTGAGTTCCAAGTCATTAACAGATAATCGACTTTCACCCAACGGCCGTAACTGTGCTTGCACCCTAGCCAATAACTCTAGATGCTCGAACGGTTTAAGCATATAATCACGAGCCCCTGTTCTTAACCCTTCGATACGATCACCCACTTCAACTCTGGCAGTTAAAATAATGACGGGTAATGCTTTGTTTGAAAGCCATTGAGGTAATAGCCTTAAACTGTCGCCTTCAGGTAGTTGTCGGTCCAAAATCACTATATCGGCCTTTAACCAATATGGTTCAACCTCACTCGCCTTTGTTACCCAAAAACACTGATAACCTGACTGAGTAAGTAGCTTAACTAAACCTTCCCCTAACAACAGGTCGTCTTCTACCAGTAATACACTACTCATAGTGGATACTCAATTGTAAATCGGGTTGGGCACTTATTAATTTTAAGTTTACCACCCAACTGTTTAATAATTCGTTTGACTAAGCGTAACCCAATACCCATACCACGTAACTGGTGATTACTTCTAATTAATTTATATAAATAAGTTGAAGGAATATCTCCCGCATCTTGAACAGTAATAACTAGGTATTTGTTCATATGAGTGACTAAAAGGCGGATAGGAGGCTTACCATACTCCAAACTATTCCTTATTAAATTTTCCAGACAAATACCTAACCAATAGACAGGTAAATGGCAATGGTTATCCTGATCAAGAGAATACACAATATTATATTTAGCGCATAAATACTCCAACCACTCAGATAATAGAATTGGTTGGCTATCGAGGAAAGACTTTTTCCCCTCACTTAAATAGCCTTGGCTAGTATTAGTTAGCTGTTTTAAACGCTGATAGTCAAATGTTAAACGAGAAAAACTATCTTGCAGTGAAGGCGATAACTCATCAAACGCATCACGAAATTGTTCAACTGTCATTGCTAAACTCGCTATTGGTGTACGTAGTTCATGAGTCAACAGCTGCAAAATAAAGCCACGCTCTTTTGCTTCCAAGTATCGATTCAGCAGTAATTTAGTCAGTAGAAAAATACTGAGTAATACCAAACCACCTTCCAAAATAATTCTTATGAAACTGACCGTAGGCTTTTCTTGTATACAAAAATTACCTGGTGCTAATTGACAGATATTTGTATTGCTTTTAAATACCAAATCAATAGCATTATTTTTAGCCACTGCCAGCCAGATGTTATTTTCATATTGACTAATACCATTTTCATTATAAAACCAGAGCGATCCATCAGGATGCAAATACCACTGGTGTAGATTAAGAAGACTGTTTAAGCCCTCCGGACCTAATGGCATTAATTGATCATGAAGAGGGTGATCTGAATTGCCAAGTACAAGCAACTGGCTTAATTTTACTTTCACTTCTGCAGATGGCGGTGTTACTTCAAACTTAGCGACAGACTTCAAATATCGACCTGCGTAACTTCCTCCAGCAGGATGGTTAAGTTCTCCCTGTTTAAACCAATTTATAGGCAATAACTGTTGTCTGCATAAAGCTAATTCAAATTCTTTGGCACGAGCGGGTAGTTCAATGCCTTTGGGTTCAGCACAGGTTTTATTGAGGTGATGCAACCCTGCTATTTGTTGCCAGCTGTACCGGGTTAAGTCAGGATAAAGCGCCGAAGGCAACAACAAAGCAACCGGATATTGGTTTAACCGTTGTTGAGTAATGGTGATTTTTGCAGGCTGTGTGATTAGTGACCCTACAAAGCGTTCCCAGTTATCGTTAAGTTTTACACTCAACTCACTGGATAGACTCAGCCTAGGTTGACAAAAACCAAAAGCAACTGCCACCACAAGGTAACTAAGCCTCATCATGTATACTTACACCCAACCAGCAAAACGTAAACACAACACCAAAACCTTAAATGCAGTACAAACTAACCATTAAGACAAACCCATCTCTTAAGTTTGTCATGGCAATGTAAAAAATACACTTTCCTCGGCTGCTCCACGCTGAAGATTACCTATCAAACATAAGACGTCTACAACTATGAAACATTTGCCCTGCATGATGAACCCTAAAACACTGGTTTACTCTGCGTAAGTACAAAGTGGTACAGCTGATTAGTTCCTGCGACTCCCCCCTTATTCACTCAATATCTGCTTAATTATCACTCAACAAACACATTATTATCATGAAAATCAATATGTTAGTTGATTCTAGAGAAAGGTTTAGCTAGTCTAAGTGGTGTATCCTAAAAATAACTAGAAAGAGCTATAGGCCGCTTATTTTCAGGATACACCACTGAAGAGTCATCATCGACAGGGGGAGAAGGGAGATGACCAAATCGGAGCTGATTGAACGCCTAATCGAAGCCCAACAAGACTCAGAGCTGACAGCTAAAGATATTGAGCTGGCAGTTAACTTGCTACTAGAACAGATGTCAGAAGCCTTAATCAAAGGAGAGCGTGTAGAAGTTAGGGGGTTTGGCAGCTTTTCACTGAACTACCACGCACCAAGGACAGGCCGAAACCCTAAAACAGGTGAACCAGTTGAGATACCTGCTCGTTATGTACCCCACTTTAAACCTGGTAAAGAGCTTAGAGAGCGTGTCAACGCAACAGTTAATACTAATAGTAGGCACTCATTTTCTGCCATAAAGTAAAGAGGATGGCTACTCATAACCAAAACCCTATTGAGGGTGCTCAAACCCAACACCCTCTTATATTAGAGCAAGTAGCCCATAACATAGCGCAATAGCAATAATGGTAGTAATTGCAATCCAGTATTTATCAATCCAATGCTGCTGCCAGCTCTGTTTATTCATTTCAGCATCCATAATAATGATAATCATTCTCATTATAAATAATAAGCTAGATGTTGTCTAATTACATCTCCTTTTAACCCTGCTTCTCTGTTTAGACCCTCTCTTGACTTCAACATTGCACTCAAGTGGTTGAGGAAGGGAAATTATCTTCCCTTACCTTAAAGAGTCATAAAGCGACTATACATATTCACATCGATACACTCTGATCAAACCCGCAGTATTTGTTTATCACTCTCAATATACTTCCGAAATACTGCTTGTTGGTAAATTCGTGCAAGATAGCTTGATAGCGTTGGCCAACGTTTGGAGTCTACTTCATAGTCAGCATAAGCGGCATTAATCATTAAACAGGCAATTGAAAGATCAGCCACAGATAATGCCCCACACACAAACGCCGTTTCAGGTACAACCGACTCCAGATAATCTAGAACAGGGGGAATATTATGCTTAATATTATCCTCCACTATCTGTTCATTGGTGTCTTGTTTTAAAAATGTAGGCTTCACAATTCGCTCAAAAAATAAAGGCATACCAACCACTTCAGCAAGCTTGGTATCTGCATATTCTTCCAGCCACCAAGCCTTAGTACGCGCTTTTATGTCCGCAGGATAAAGCTGGTTTTTTCCATATTTCTCGTTCAAGTATTGGCAGATGACTGTAGAATCAGCAATAGCAAAACCATCGTCCTCAAGTGCTGGCACTTTTCCAAGTGGACTAATTTTCTTAAAGCCCTCAGGCGGGTCCATTGGGCTGACAGGGTTTACTGTGTAATCAAGCTCCAACATATCAAGGCTAATCAACACTTTTCTAACAAAAGGCGATAGTTGTACACCATAAACTGTAATCATTTTAATCTCCTTATTTTGCGTATGGACCACTAACCTAATATATAAAGCAACATTATTGTTAACAGCGGATGACACGTACTAGTCCGTATTGAAGACTGGTCCTTATCCAGCGACACTTAGCCCAATAAAAAGGGCATTCGGCTAAGTAATGAGGTATAGCCATGAATACTGACTCAGCTAACAATAACGACTACCGTGTTGAGTACGATTTGCTTGGTAGCAAAAAAATTCCCCAAGATGTTTACTATGGTATTCAAACCCAGCGCGCCATAGAAAACTTTCAAATAACTGGCGTACCCATTAGCCATTATCCAAGCCTGATTACATCAATGGCAATGGTTAAAAAAGCCGCGGCCCAGGCAAACCAGACCTTAAAACATTTAAGTGACACTAAAGCCAATGCTATCGTGCAAGCCTGTGATGAAATCATTGCCGGTCAATGGCATGAATATTTTGTGGTAGACATGATTCAAGGGGGCGCAGGTACCTCAACTAACATGAATGCCAACGAGGTGATTGCTAACCGAGCCCTGGAAATCCTTGGCCACCCCCGCGGGGCTTATACCCACCTTCACCCCAATACTGATGTCAACATGTCGCAATCGACAAATGATGTCTACCCTACAGCTGTCAGATTAGCCATTATTTTACGGCACAGTGAGCTAGCCCTTGCTGCACAAAACCTGAAGCATAGCCTCAAGCAAAAAGGCGAAGAATTTAAAGATGTCATTAAAATGGGCCGCACCCAGTTACAAGATGCCGTGCCTATGTCACTTGGCCAGGAATTTAACGCCTATGCCACAACCATTGATGAAGACGTTAAACTGATTAAAGGATTAGCGGATCTATTTAAAGAAATTAATTTAGGCGGCACTGCGATTGGTACTGGTATTAACGCTGATCCTGGCTATGGCAAACTAGCTATTGATTACCTAGCAAATATCAGTAGCGTTCCCCTAGTACAAGCGTCTGATTTAGTCGAAGCCACTTCTGATATGGGCGCATTTGTATTGTTCTCCAGCATGTTAAAGCGCTACTCCATTAAATTATCAAAAATATGCAACGACTTACGCCTACTTAGCAGCGGCCCACTGGCAGGTTTAAATGAAATTAACTTACCACAAATGCAGCCTGGCTCATCAATTATGCCTGGTAAAGTCAATCCAGTGATTCCTGAGGCAGTCAATCAAGTTGCATTTGATGTAATTGGTAATGACTTAAGCATTAGCATGGCAGCAGAGGCAGGACAATTACAGCTTAACGTGATGGAGCCATTAATTGTTTATAAAGTTATGCAATCTATAGAGTCTCTGATTAATGCTAGCACTATGCTCAGTGAAAAATGCATTACTGGTATTACTGCCAATCGAGAAAAATGTCGAGATTATGTCAATAACAGCGTTGGCATTGTGACTGCCCTAAACCCTTATATTGGTTATGAAAATGCCAGCCGGATTGCCAAAACAGCGCTTAAGTCTGGCCGCCGAGTAATTGATCTGGTTTTAGAAGAAGGCTTATTGGATGAAACTCAACTGAAAGAAATTCTAAAGCCTGAAAACATGCTCAACCCTTCAGCACTACAACTTAAATAGCAAAATCAATCAAGGAAGCTTTTGAGGGCTTGCCTGCTCTGTCACCACCTCGGTTATTAAATGAGCGGGCACTACCTCAAAATATTGATTTTTTATCTCCACATGGGCCAAGGAGGGCGCACCTAACTCATTACCATTATGCTGTTCTAGTTCAACCATACTGGGAAATAAATCAACTCTTTTAAATGTTTCACAGCATACATAAAAGGGTTTATTGGCAGCCTTCGCAGCTAAGGCTAATAAATAACTACCAGCCTTATTCACTACAGAGCCATCCTCAAGCAACATATCAGCACCAATAACAGCCATGTCGGCTTCCTCTAACCAGACACCCATTTGAGCATCTGTAATCAAACGGCAAGGGATTTCTAGCTCTGACATTAATTCAGCTGTTTTATAGCCTTCGTAACCAGGGCGCGATTCAGTCACAATCGCCTGGCATGGCCACTGGCTTAATAGGCAAAACAACTCACGGATAGTTGAACTCCAGCTATGGGTTATCACCACGCTACCAGGCTTAATTCGCTGTACCATAGCCCTGGCACTATGGGCAACCGCCTCTTTAGAGTACTGCACCAGCTGCATAGCATGGGCAGCAGCCTGAGCAAATGAAAGGTCATTTTGCTCGACTTCACGCAACCAGGTACCTAGTAACTGCTGCAGAGGCGCCATTGATGGCCGAACCCGCTGTAATTGTCTGGCTAAGCGGCAGGCTTGCTGAATATCACCTTCAGTTAAATGGGCTTGTGAGCAGTAGTCTGCCAAACCACTTAATGCTTGCCGGGCAATTTGCCCCGCTCCATCAACCCGGTTGTTTTGAATAGCATACAACAACCGTTGGGCAAGCTGATCATTCGTCACTGGCAATATCTTCTTATTAAAAAGTATTTTTAAAACGCGGTATATGACAATTTGTTATCAAAAGCTTAACAAAAAGCTGTCATCGTCCATCATCCCTCTCGATAATTTCATCACAAGCTGGCAAACTAAGCTATATTAATGACTGGTTTTTTCCAGCAATCATTCTTTCTTATTAAGTGCTTCTGGAGCTCATATGCAAGAACAACAACCTACTGTCTTTATCATTGATGACGACGAAGCTGTGCGTGATTCGCTAGGGCTGTTGATGCAATCAGTAGGTCAATCTGTCGAAGTGTATGCTTCTCCTGCTGATTTTCTCGCTGCTTATAACGAAAACCGTCCTGGTTGCATTGTGATGGATATTCGGATGCCTGGTATGAGTGGTTTAGAGCTACAAGCCAAGCTCAATGAAATGCATTGCATCCTTCCCATTATTTTTATTACTGGCCATGGTGATGTACAAATGGCAGTCCAAGCCATTAAAAATGGTGCCATGAACTTTATTCAAAAGCCTTTTCGAGATCAGGAGCTACTGGATCTTATCAACGATGGGCTGAAGCTGGATAGTGAGCAGCGTAAAGAGTTACTTGAACATAAAGAAATTCTAAAACGCCTTGCCACCCTCACCGATCGTGAGCGTGAGGTGCTACACCATGTAGTGGAAGGCAAAGCCAACAAAGTCATTGCAGCTGATATCAGCTTGAGCCAGCGGACAGTTGAAATCCATCGCTCCCGAGTCATGGAGAAAATGGGCACAAAGTCATTAGCTCACCTGGTACGTCAAATAATGCAAGTTAAAGATCAGGTTGAGATTTAACTAAGCGGCCCTCTTTAAAGACCCTCCTTAAAAGAGGGCTCTTAAAACTATAGTTGTACCCCCCATCAAATTGCCGGTATGCTAGGCCTAGCTTCCGTTTTAACATACCGGCTTCTTACTAAATACCCGTAACAGTCTCCGTATATTCCGAACCTGCCATGATACAACTACAGATTTTGTAAAGGTGGTAGCCATCATATACTCTGGTTATTAATGCTTGCCCCGATAAGAAAGACAGTTGTAGTGTGGGGCTAATTACTGCCTTTACTCACAGCCCAGCTTGCATTTATGACACAACTACACGCACCAACAGTATTATTATTTGACCAAGATCTACATACACAACAAACCGTTCAAGAGGTCTGTCAACAACATAATATTCCGTGTGCAGTCATGACTCAATTTGAGCAGTTACTACAATGCTTGGCCTGTAATCAGCCGCTTTGCATCATTTGTAGTGACACGGCCATTGGCATTGATGTACCTAGTCAGCTCGATCAAATTCATACTATCAACAGTCATATTCCTATTATTATGCTAGGAGAGCAGCAAGTTGAAGTCTCTGTTGCTGTCACTGCTATCAAAGCAGGAGCAATGGACTTCATTGAAAAGCCCGCCATTCGTCACCCTCTGCAACAACACCTTGATACCATCCTGAGTAGTCTGCATTAAAATTATTGTTTTATCTCCATGTTAGATTGCTAAGAATAGATATAATCTATGTTCTCAAACATAAGATACGTTGATAGATTATTAGTTAGCCACCTATGAAAAAAATGTCTCAACAACGGTTAAGACAACAGCTGAATGAGATTATCTTTGGCACTGAAACACCAGCAGGCAGAGGGTTTGATATCGCCCTTATTTACGCCATCCTTATTAGTGTTTTTATTGTTATTATCGACTCAGTTGAACACATATCTAGTGAATTCAAAGGGTTGTTATTTTTTTGTGAATGGTTATTTACCATCTTATTTTCCATTGAATATGCAGTCCGTTTATATTGTTCCCAACACCCCTTCCGTTATGCACGCAGCTTTTATGGCATAGTCGATTTGCTTTCCATACTCCCCTCTTACATCGCATTTTTTCTCCCGCAAGCCCAGTTTTTTATCATCATCAGATTATTTAGGGTCTTGCGAATTTTTCGGGTATTAAAGTTATTTCGCTATTTAGGCGAAGCAAACATGCTCATGCGGTCTATATTACTAGCCCGCCGAAAAATTTTTGTATTTTTGATGTCAGTTGTTGTGTTAGTCAGTATCTTTGGCTCACTTATGTATGTTATAGAAGGACCTGAGCACGGCTTTACCAGCATCCCCACCAGTATCTACTGGGCAATTGTTACCATCACTACCGTGGGCTATGGTGATATCACCCCCCAAACCGTTTTAGGCCAAAGCCTGGCATCAATCATTATGGTAACCGGTTATGCCATTATCGCCGTCCCCACAGGCATCATCACTGCCGAGTTAGCAGTAGAAATTGGTCGAGATAAAGGTGAACATGCTTGCCGTAATTGCAAAAAAACCGGCCATGACAGTGATGCAGTCCATTGCAAATATTGCGGCGCCAAAATGGAAATCCCTGTTTAAGATACCAACTATTAATTTATACATATGGGTGTCTCTAAAAATAGTGATTTTTTCGTGAGAGCAAGGCGGCACCGCACGGAAGGCCACAGTGTATATCTAATACATGAGGACCTGAGTACGGAGCCAACGCAGCTATCGCGAAAAAAGTGCATTTTGAGAGGTGCCCATAAAAAAATAGCAGGTAGGGTAGCTGCCTACACCCCCCTGCTATTGGCAATACCTGAAAAAATCAGGTGTAGTCCTAAAAACTGATCAGCATCATTAGCTGAAACTGACTGAAATAAACTTACAAGGCTCTGAAAGAAAAATAACGTAATGGTATTCCCCATCCTGAAGCTCATTTCCTCCCGGTTAGAGGGTGCCGACACCGTTAACGACACCCTCACTTCTCAAGGAGACAACATGTGCGCTGGGAAAATCCCACAAATGACACATATTATTTATAACAAGTAACGTGCCAACTTTTGACTTTCTTGATAATAAGGGCACCTCTAATAATTGTTTGCTGTTAATCAGTGAAAAAGCTTAGTAGACGCGAGAGTTATGTGCACCAAAAAGAGGTTGATGCACAATTATAGGATATGACTAACTACAGTTTAAGTACTTTTCGTTCTGGTGCCTCTTCAACAGGAACCGCCTTAAAGAGTTTTCTCACCAAAAAGTTGACTGCCGGTATTCGGTGCCGCGCCCAAACAAATGTAGCTTCTGGTTTTGCCCCCAACCCCGTTTTAGGTTCAACAGCCGTTCGACCAAAGGAAATGATATTACAACCCATACTGATACCATGCTCAATAATCAATTGCAGTAATCGAAAATAAATGGGGTATTCTGCATTAACCTGATAATCAACACCGACATAATAGCCTTTAGCTACCTTGCCATCTTTAATTGTAGAGACAAACCCCACGACATCTCCTTGATACTCAATAATCGAACAAGCAAAGTGATCACCGAGTGCTGTTGCTAATGCTGAAAAGTACCCTCTTGGTAAGGTAGCAGGTCGAATTTCAGCTTTTTGTTCAACCTGTAAATACAGGTTATGAATCACTTGCTCATAAGTCGAAAGGTCCGTTAGCTGTGTATCAGTAATTTCCGCTTGTTTTAGTTGTTTTTGAATTTTTTTGACTCGATTACGATACTTAGATGTCAGTAGCTGTAAATAGTCATCAAATGAAGTGCAATTATCAGGTAGTTCCAATACCATATCAGGATCGGTTTGTATTTTACGGTAACTGTAACGCTCCATCACCATTGATGCCTCAAGCTGAGTCAGGCCCAGATCCTTAACCAGCGCAAAATTAATTGAGCCATTCAGTTTTTCCCCCCGTCGAATACGATAAATCAGCTCAGCAACAATTCGCCATCCTTGCTCTGCACTTAAGTCACTTGTTAAGGCAACGCCATGTAATCCATTAGACACCAAATTGCCACATACCAGCACTCTCTCTCGGTACTGCTTAATGACTTTTTCTTTCAGTTTTTTATCGGGCAACACCAGTTGTTTACCAGAAATAGTTGCTATCTGACAAACAACAGCGGCTACTGGCTTTCCATCCTGGTAAGCCAGTGCATAACGCTGCTCAGTATTCGTTGGACTATTAGCATCAATCACTTGCAAGTATTGCCGGCTCATAAATACCGAAGCGTTAGCCACTACCTGATCCCAGTGAATAACATTAATAAAGTCTATGCTATCCGCTATAACATATTGGTAACCCAATGCCGTATGCCGCTCTTGATGGCGCTGCCGTTTATCCTTAATTGACTTGATTGTGCTTTTCATTACAGAACCTTCCCATTTTTTATCTATTATTGCTGGATTTGTTTAACCAACTCAGATACCGATGTACTATCTTCCCACATTAAACTTTTGTACTAATCACCACAAAATGCTTTGTCAGTTTCTAATAATACATGGGTAACTGTCGGTGTTGGTATAAAGCTGACTTCCACTTCTTGGGTACCCAAAAAACCTCCAGAACGTGGTTTGAACTCTATTTAGGTAGTCACTAGTAGTACAACTAAGAGGAACTGTTAATTTTACGAATAATTTTTAGAAGACTATTCTCATAGTAAGCAGCAAGTAAGATAACCCTTACATTTAGCTAGCTGTGTTGCAAACCAAAAAAGTTGCAGTAGCATGATAAGTCACTTAATGCTCAGGTTATTTTTGATAGTAGTTCTACTATCAAATATGGTTGTTGTACAAGCATCATCCACGACAATTCGCCTAACTTATAACATAGAACCCAATCCACCTTTTAATATGGGCAATCACTTAACTGAAAAGCCAGGGATAACCATTGAAGTGATCCGAGCAGCTGGACATCGACTGACACTTAATTTTGTGTTTGTCAAAATGCCCTGGAAGAGGTGTTTATATACTGTACAAAAAAATACAATGGATGGAACAATTGATGCCAGCTTTAAAAAAGAGCGAATGAAAGTTGGAGTTTACCCAATGGCCGATGGAGAAATAGATGCATCCAAACGAAACAATACACAAAGTTACTCTATTTTCACCACTCAAGCATCGGATATTGAATCAATTGAAGACCTATTCAATAAGTATATTGGTGTAACAAGAGGCTATTCAATAATTACTGACTTAGAAAGTAAAGGTATAAAAAATATCATAGAAACTAACGGTTCATTAGTCAGTTTACGTATGTTAAAACGAAAGCGGATTCATGCAGTTGTTGACTTAGAAGCAAACATTCAGAGCCAGCTGCATTCATACCCAAATGAATTTCAAGATATCCGCATGATCACACCACCAGTTAAAAGCAAAAATTATTATTTACTTTTTTCTCACAAGTTCTATAGAGAAAATAAAACACTCGCACACAAAATATGGAATGAAATAGCTAGCATAAGAGAGTCAAAACAATACCAGCAGCTATTTGATAAATATTAGTAGCATTGACTATTGTATTCCCTACTTAACAGCAATTAGCAATATTAATACATCACCCCATTCCCAGCAACTATAAACAAAGCTTGCATATAACTAGAATAAAAGCTTATAGCAACTATAGTGTAGATATATTTTAGGATCGTGGGGACAAAGTCTGTTACAAGACTTACAATAATGACTTATGTTGTGCAATTTCAAGAAAATTAATACAAAACAGATTATTGCTTACAGCATTCTCTATTCATTAGCTATCGAAAAAGCTACTGCAGAACAAGCATTAAACTCAGCAGATGATTTATTTGGGCTAAGCCTGGAAGAGTTATTAACCATTAAGGTACATTCTCGTTTGCCTGAATCAGATAGCACTATTCCTGGCACATTTACCATCATTAACCAAGAGTCAATTGATAAACAACGCGCTATTTTTAATGACCTCGGTTTTATTTTAAGCAGCTATGTACCGAGTTTATCCCCTTCCACTATGACTGCATTCAATCGCTCTACTACTATACATGGAAGAAAAATGGCAATATTGATTAATGGGGTTCCGATTGATACACCTTTACGTACTGGCGACCAGGCTTTACGTTCTTTAGATGCTTCTGTTCTGCAGTCCATCGAAGTAATGCATGGGGCGAATACGTTATATGGCGTAGGGAGTTCTGGTGGTACCATTAATTACATTACCAAAGATACAGAGCAAGACAGCGATATAGTATTAAGCTCCGAATTGGCCAAAAGTGCTGCTTTAGCCCATACCAAAAATAGTGGCAGTGCAAGCTTAGTACAATCCTTAAAAGGCAGTGTCAATAATCTGAGTTTTTTCGCATCAGCCTTTTATGAACAAGTTGATGGTTTTTTTGATGCTGAAGGAGACAGAATTCCCTCTAAGACTGCAGGTAATTCTTCAATAGGGCTACCAGAGTCTAAAAATATAAATCTTTATAGTAAACTTGCCTATAATTGGCAACAACAGCGAGTCGCGTTCAATGCTTTATACTATGAACACGCTATGGAGGATATATACGAGACAGTTGGCGGTGATGTCATTTCCAGAACCAAAGCCACTGCTGTACGCACGCCAGCCAAACGTAATACTGAAGACCCAGGAAGCAAAAACCTGGTGCTCAATCTAATCTATGAGCACCAAGCTATTTTTGGGAGTACATTTCATGCTCAAACCTATTATCAAGATTATGATAATATTTTTGGAGCATTTATAGAAAACTCACCATTGGTACGTAGCACTGATATGGTTGGACAATCAACCATCACTTCTAGAAAGCACGGTTTGCGATTTGACTTTAATACACCACTAGCAGCGCTATTTTATAAACAGCACGCATCACTTGACTGGGGCATTGATATATTAAGGGATAAAACTGGTCAAACCCTACTATCCGGCTCAATAGGAGGCGATACCTGGACACCCTTTATGACAATGACTCAGTATGCACCCTTTATTCAGTTTCAAAGCAATATCACTAAACGGCTGAGTACTAGAGCAGGCCTGCGTAATGAACATACTCAAATAAAAGTAGATGACTTCAATACTGTATTTGATGGCCATATTAATGGTGGCAAAGTGACTTTTCAGAAAACCTCACTCAATATTGGTCTAGTTTATAAACTGACTGATTCTACCGATATATTTGCAGGGGTATCTGAAGGCTATGATGTACCTGAAGTTGGAAGGGTATTACGCAACACAAGTAATACAATCGAGTTTGATAGTATCGATGTAGAAGCCGTGGATAACCGTAGTACCGAAATAGGCATTCGTATTAAACAAGATAACTTCAGTTTCTCATTTACCGCATACCGAAGCACATCTGATTTAGGACTGCAACTCACTGCCGTACCAGGCACAGATCTGTTAACACCAGAACAAACACCTGAAAGTATCGAAGGACTTGAGCTAACTACTCAGTACCACTATAACAAACACTGGATTACAGGAGGTACCTTTTCCTGGCTAGAAGGTGAAAGAGATACAGATACTGGAACAGAGTATTTATCCGGCCAACGAATTCCCCCTCCAAAAGTAACTGCCTATGTAGAGTATAAACTAATAAAAAATGCTTTAATTAGATTCCAAGCCTTATACTCTGGCAAGCGCAACCGCTTTCCAGACGATATTGGCAATGGAGAGCAATTTAAAGGTGAAGTGCACTCATTTACTACATTTGATCTACTAAGCAGGTATCAGCTTAACAATACCAGTATTACTTTAGCTATACACAACTTATTCAATAAAGACTATTTTACTGTTTTCTCACAGTCATCTAATCTAGACAGAAGAGTTGTAAAGGCACCTGGAAGAATGATAAACCTTACATTTAAAATAAACTACTAGCACCCTAAACTATAAACTCTGTTTTTTTAGCTTTAACTAAAAATAATTATTGGTTATCCCTAATAGTATCCAATAGAAGCTCTGTTAGCCTTTTAGGGCCATAACACCCCAACTCAATATCCGTAACCTGAAAATTAAACTCATTGGTAATTATAAACAACTTGTCAGTACATTTATAATCTTCTTGTATCGCATGAAAGCTTACCGTTACCTGATACATATTGTTTACTTTACTGACTTCTTCAATAAAGGTTTTATAAGCTAAGTCATGTGGCATGCTAGTAAAAAGCAATGTATCAACTAAATCAGGTTTAAGATTTGGCTGTTGTTTAATAAACTGCTCTTGCCGAATTTTTGCATCAATAAAAAGCTTTCTTAAATCTTTACTTAAGTATGGTTTTACTTCTTCATCAGAAGCTATCCCTATCCTAGTCAATAACGTAGAGTCATAAAAATCACGAACAAACTTTTTTATAGCTGAGTTTGATGTTGCACAACCACTCAGCAAGCATATAAAAGTGAAGTAGCATAATTTTCTTTTAAAAATGGAAAGCATATTAATTTACTATCTACATGCAAACTATCAACAAAGCTATCATTTTATTTAAATACACCAAATATTACAAAACAGTAACATTTATATATACCACTCACATAGTAGAAAAAGTACTTATAGTAAGTTCAATACCAGTAACACCAAGACTGAAAATAAGTATAACTCCTTATATTCTGTTTTTTCTATTCGCTGTAGTGTTACCAAAATGTAACATTTAAATAAGCACTTCATTACTAAAAAAATGAAAGCGCCCTTCTTTTTACAAAGGATATTTTATTTTTTTAACAATAGCCAGGTTATAATATGAGAAAATTATTAATTACAACATTCGCAATTGCCACTACATTAACCACAACATATGCTAGCGCTGAAATAAACATTACTGCAGATCAAACCCGCTGGTCTGAATCTGACTGCACCACTCAGTATAGTGGAAATGTGAAGCTAAGAGTTGATCGCGTAAAAGAAATTACAAGCAAGCACTCAGAACGTACTGATGAGACAAAAATCAGGTTTACAGACGATGTAAAAATACATCTTGAGAATGCAGTTATCACTACAGAGGCTGCAACCTACACGGCTTTAGATAAGCATGTATTAATAACCATGAAGTCAGCTACAGTTTCAAACACCTATAGCTGTAAGAATAAAAAGCAGGCAAAGTAACACAGAATTAAAGAAGTCTATAATATCATATAAAAGTGTATAGGATGAAATTAAACAACCTTTTAATATTGATTATTCTTTCTTTTATTTATGCTAACAGCTACGCTGTTGGTATGCGTTGTGATGGCAAACCTATCACATCAGGCTACACAAAGGCTAAAGTTGTACTGTTATGTGGTCACCCCATACTAAAAGAAACATTTCACCAAGAAACTACAGATATAAACAAAGCAAGTTTTTAAAGGTGATTATTTTTCATAAAGGTAGAGTTGAAAATATCGAATTTGGTGGTCGAGTAGAGTAACAAATGCTAACAAAGCAACCAAAACATAATCACCGCTATATACCACAAAAAAATCTAACATATCTCAAACTATTTTGAGTGAAATCAATGAAAAATATTTCTTGGCTCGTGTATTTAACTATTGTCTCCTCTCTTAATGTTATAGCAGATGAATCTGAATTCAGGTGTCTCAAATCAGTTGGTTTACACAACTCTATTAAGCTTCAATTTAACTTCCCTATGGGTAACGAAAAATTTGGCTATGTTTCATACCAAAAGGGAAGCGGAAAAATACTTGTCAGAAATACAAAAGAAGAAACTAAAGAAATATCGGTTGGAAGGCCTCTAGAATTTACAAATGAATGGGAAGAAGTAACCAGTGGTGGCACAGGTGGGAAATATATATTAGTAAGCCAAGGCGCATTAATTCACGATTTTAAATATATCAGAAAAAAGGATGGGAAAGTTTACAGTTTTGAAGAAGATTACCAGGCTATTTCCGAAAATGGTTGTCAATGGTCGGCTAGCTAAAATATACCCTTCATGAATCATTTTTAGGTGTAAAAATAAAGTGATATATACTCACAGCGAAGGATTATTTAGGCAAGGCCACCGAGCGATGAAGCCCCAGGAGTTTAGATAAACTAAATGACTGGGGTGAAAAGTGATGGTAACAAAGCCTAAAAATCATTCGCGAAGAGTATAACTAAATTTAATTAGCCTTAATCAGTACGTATATTTTATAACAGTTGATATATTTATTCTCACCATCTTTGTCAATCAGAAAGAGTGATTGCGAAATCTAGAAGTTATTCATAAGGGATATAAAGGAAATAAAGAGGTAATTGCTATTCAACAACTATCCACTAACACTTAGCTATTGCAAACTAACTTACCTTCAATTAAAATGTTGCAACCCTGTAACACAATACACTTTTCAAGTCACCGTTATTAATAGTAATATTTCGCTAAATAGGGCGCATATAAACGCCCATTATTTACTCATCAATCACAAAAGGGTAATTTTTAATCATTTGCATTAAAATTAACGTCAATCAACCTCTTTTAGAACGGCATGGCTAAAGCTATCCCATGCCAATAATAGCACCTCCTTCTCTGTGGACCTCCCTTGCTTAATTGACTCCCAAGAAGTAAAAAGTATTGAATCCAATAGTTGAAGAACCCAAAATACAGGTACACCTCGCCTAATTTGTTTAGACCTTTGCATACGCGTAATGATTTTCTTAAGTTTTTTATTTGTATCAGAAAACTGGCAGGTATTAGGATCATGTTCAGATTCATCAAAGTCTGCATGATGTTTGAGCACAGTCGCAATGTCGCCAAATGCAATACTGGAGTGAACATAATATTTGAGCTGCTCTACAGGCTTTTCGTGCAACTCTACTGCTTCATCCAGTATCATTTGGTATTTTTCAAAAACATATAAGACTATATTCTCTAATAGCTTTTTTCTATTACTAAAGTAGCGATTTATAGTCATTCTGCTAACACCAGCAGATGTGGCAATAGCTTCCATCGAGGCATTTGGGTTAGCTGCCAGCTCTTTTACCCCTGCCTCTAGGATTTTTTGACGTGTATTACACATTATATATAGACACCAATGTTACAATGGCGTATCATGCTTGCGAGTTAATATCAAAAAGCACATCGTCATTACTTAGTTCAAAAGCGATTAGCCACTTGCTACTACTCTGTTTCAACAACGCAGTATTAGTCAATCAAAACAGTATACTTTACCCCTACCTAATCCTTACAAGAAGGTAGACCCTACTAGCATTATTTAGCTTTCATTCGTGGCTACAAATCACTTAGCTTTGAAACAAGTGGATTTTAAACATTATGCAATCAGCTTTAAAGCGACTTATACTTTATTGTAGTGAATACACACCCTTATTTGCGCAACTTTTATTCAGTAAATCTACTTTCTATTTTTCATATTTCCACAGCGCATAAACATATTCATTATAGATATACTAGTTGACTATATAACACTCAATTTACTCAGATACAGTTGATCACCCTACAGATAGATCGCTTTTCAACCAACTATTACCAAAAGCACATACTTGACTTATATGCTCAGAGCCAAAGGTTTTTTTGTATTGTTTGCATGAGATCATAACTAAAGATTCAAGAAATAGGACAACGCATAAAGACGTTGTGACAGCCTCAGTGCATAAGAAACACACAACGCTTAAGAGTGCAGTAGCTGCTTGGTAATTGCAAACTCCTTATGCTGAATAGACTTGCCTCCATGCGACTATAAATACCTCCATGTGATTATAAATAAAAGGTGGTTGGGATGACTGTTAATTGCTTTCTTTGTTTTTAAAAGATAAACGAAATTCAGTTGTCATTTGATGACCTTTTATTGCAGGAACCGCAATTGCATTAAGCAACAGTTGCCCTAGCATAATCAATGTGGCGGTTGCTAACGCATCAAGAAACCAGCCAATGGCGACACCAGCCACTCCTAGATAAACAGGCATGGTTGCCAAATCTGGAATAGTTTGAATACCTGTAATTCCGTGTAAAAATAAACTAATCCAAAACCCAAAACAATATGGACAATGCCAAGCCTCATAAAGATACGCTAATGGTTTAGGTAAGCGATCTATAATCCAGTTAAACCACTTTCCCCAGTCGGGCAATTTTTCCCAAAGTAAAATATAAATAGCAAGCCCCATAAGCGCTAAAGTAAAGTTCATACTCAACCCCTCAATCATTATTGATAGAATGCTCTACTTACACATTCGCAGCCAAACGTTACATCAATGTAACATCCTACATATTCTAGTCAATAGCCCTCAGCTAAGTATTTCTTAATATTTCAGCAGTTTTGAGCTTCTTAAATCTATTTATTAACCTATCAATATTAGATAAATAACCAATATGCATTTCCTAAATAAATAGCAATACCCTTCAAAACAGTTAACGTTGAGAAATTATTAAGAAAAATATATAACCGAAGCGAATATTCTTTAGGTAAGATCATCGGTGTGATGTCTCTACGAGACTATAAATAATAGATAACAGGGTTAAAGACTGTTTATTACTCCTCTGCTCCTGCATTGCTCTAATTATTGGTATCCATACCACCATGCATAAACTGTATTCACACTATCCGCAGTGCTTAACGATGATAACAAAATCTAAACATCATTCGCGACGGGTATAAGGGTGACATTCTTTATCAGAAAGAATGCAAGTAAAGCCAATGAACACTTGCAAGAAACAGGTTACACACTTTTATACGTACATATACTATATAGCATCATTAGTTACATAAATGTAACATTCTATAATAAGTGCATCCAGAGAATGTGTAATAACTTGAAGTAGTACTATATACCTAACACCTATCCCAAAATACTTAACCTCAACCAGGGTAAACAGTGCCAATTAAAATTTATCAATAAAACGACTAACCTTAATTAGTACTATTATATAGCATTGTAAACATAATACTGAGGCTTAAAGTAAAACTCGCTTGGAATGCCACGATGACCTGTTTTCTATATCAAAATATAAAAGATACAATGCTAAAAATTACCTGCGTTATACTTCTCCTGGCTCTTCATCTATTTGTAGAAGCAAAAGCAGCAAAAAGATTAGTGAATATTAGTACAAGCAATCCTATCATCGAATTTGAAGAAGTGCTTGTTCGTAACTATAGCTATTATGTTGGAGACCTGTTTGGGAAACTAAATTACGACAAAACAGCAAGTGTTGCTCCACAGGCTTACTGGATAATGAGCACTGAAGTAACCTACGACTTATACCAAGCAATATACAACTGGGCTACTCAGCATGGTTACCAGCTAACTGATGGTTGTAACGGCTGGAAAGAATACTCCTGCTTTGATCAAAAAACAAACTCTCGTCAATACCCTGTCACACTGATATCATGGCTAGATGCTATTGTATGGGCTAATGCTTTAAGCGAAAAATTAGGTTTGCAACCAATTTATCAAACCAGCGCAGGAAAAGTAATCAGGAGTGCAGAAAACTCAAAAATAGATATTATAGTGAACAATGCTAACGGCTTTCGTCTTCCTACTTTAAATGAGTGGCATATCGCAGCCAGAGGTGGATACCCTGCTATTCAACAAGGTACTTATGGAACCATCCATGCAGGAAGCAATAACCAAAGCCTGGTTGCTTGGAATGAGGAAAACTCTCAGCTACAAGGTACAACAATTGTTAAACAACTAAAACCTAATGAACTGGGTCTGTATGACATGTCAGGTAATATCTCAGAATGGGTTTATGACAGCTACTTAAATGAAGATCAAATTAGTGCTGGCATGTTCAACAAAATGCATTACTTTTGTGGGGAAAGCTGGAAAAATAGCAAAGGTCTTAACTTAGCGTATTGTGATATACACTCTCGACATTATCGATTAGATGATATTGGTTTCAGGTTAGTAAGGAACTAATTTTGCTTCAAAAGCTTATTATTACGATATTATGCACCTATTCTTTGATTGGTCATTGTGATAACCCCATTGAACTACAATCAGGCCCTAACTTCCTTGACTTCAATAATGATGGTCTACAAGATGTTGTATTTAAGGGTTTATACGACAATAGTACCTCACACCCAGATACCACTTACACATTTTACATTAAAAGCAAAGAAGGCCATTTTTTGCATACTCCTATTGGAGAGAATATTCAAAATATTACCTTTTGGGACGAAAAAGTTTCTGGTTTAGGGTATCTATTTAGGGACCTACAAGTTTTTAAAATACAGAATAAAATGATCATCGTGATTGCCACTAAAACCCAGGTGAATAACTTTGATAAGTCGCCCGTTACTCTCACTTACTATCACTTAAGGAAAAGCCCCGATGGGCCTGGTCAAATCCCTTTTCGTTGGGTTGAATTTAAATCCAGCCAAACCAAACAACAGTATGAGTCTGTTGAATCTGCATTTAATGAAGTGAAATAAGTAAGTTACTAATAATGAAACTGTGGACATTTCAACATACTAAAGTTGCCGAACACTTAGAGTATAATAATATCTACTATGCCGACCCTAAGCATGTAGATGATAATTGGTTAATCGCTTATCGCTGGATGAGCGAAAGAATGCAAGAAAGAAATATCAATATACAAAATTCAACTCCAATTTGGTTGTGGGCTTACCAACCAACCTTCTCAATACTTTATGACCTTTTATCTGAACATGAATTTTCTCAAGGTATTTGTTTAATTGAAGTAGATGTTCCAGGAGAACAAGCTATTTTTTCTTGTTATGACCAATGGAACACGTTTCTATATTTTTGCCTTGAGCATAAAAAAATACCAATCATTGATAATAAATATAGAAAAATGTTCACATCATTTCATGACTTAACCCACAATGGTATTCAGGTAACACTGCCTTACCTCAAACGAGAATGGGTTAGTCAGGTTAAGGATTTGACTCATTATATTAGATCTAATGATTGGTGTGAAAACAATAGCTTAATTTCATTTGAAACTAACGTTTAGCACAACAAATCACACAAAATACTTAATCAAAATCTATTTTACCCTTCGTACTGGGGAGACAGACTTCTTAGCTATCTGGCTTTTCAGTTAACTGATTTATTTGGGCACAGCTTGATGATAAGGGATTAAGTTCTGAGCTTAAATCGGTATCCATTACAGGTGGTTGTGGCTTTGGGGTACAGGCCAGTTGTTTCTGGCCCACCAAACGATAGGCTAAGTAAATGCCAATCAATGAAAAGAACATGCCACCAATCGCCTGGCCAAGTAATACTCCTTCTGCACCATAGAGCTCTGCACCTAACCAAATAAACGGCACAGTGCCGAGAGAGGCTTTACCCCAGCTCATCATTGTAGAAAAAGTCGGCTTGCCCAGATTATTAAACGAAGCATTTGCTACAAATAAAATACCATTAAAAATAAAGGTAATAGCCACAAAATGACTAAAAAATCGTACTAATTTCCCTGCTTCATCCGTTAAGGTAAAAGCAGCAATCACATGATTGTTTACCAGAAAAAACAATAGACTGACCACGCTAATATAACCAATACAAAATAGGATGGCTTTATTAAGGCTTTCTTTGACACGATCCAGCTGGCCTGCACCATAGTTTTGGCCAACAATGGGCGCCACTGCACCTGAAAGCGCAAAAATCACTCCAAATAAAACCGGTATCAGTCGCCCGATAACGGCATAACCAGCCACAACATCATCACTAAATGCTGCCATTGCCTTAGTCACAAAAGCATTACTAGTAGGGGTCGCAATATTGGTGAGAATCGCGGGAATAGCAATCCCATTAATGCTACGTAAATCTTGTATGTAACGTTTGGGGTGAAAGCGTGTGTACAACTTGTGGTGTTTTACAATAGTCCAGCAAGCGATAACCAACATGGTAATTCGGGCAAAAACAGAGGCAATGGCTGCTCCCTCTACACCAAGGCCTAAACTAAAGATAAAAATAGGGTCTAGTACCGCATTAACCAATCCACCTGTAATGGTGGAGTACATCGCCCGTTTGCCATCACCAACAGCACGAAGGCCTGCACCAAGGCACATGGCAAGACTCAAAAATGGTAATGAGGGAATTAAAATATTTAAATAACTGACAGCAAGCGCAAGGGTTTTGCCCTGAGCGCCGAGTAGCGACAACAAATCAGGAATATAAATCCAGACAATACCAGCGACCAAACTCGAAAAAATCAATGCAGTCGCACACACATGCACCATCAGACGCTCAGCTTTAGCACGCTCATTTGCTCCTATTGCCTTTGATATGAGAGCAACAGATGATATGGAAAGACCAATACCAAAAGACGTAGTGAAAAATGCAACCGTACCTGCATACCCCACCGCAGCAGCCAACTCAGTAGTACCTAGCATACTGAGAAAGAACATGTCCAACAGATCCACCAAAAACAGTGCGGTAATACCCGCAGCACTTGTAAAACTCATTGCCAATATATGCGGCATGAGGGGACCGGTTACAAATCTAGGGCTATTCATGTTTGTTGGCTCTGTGACAAAAGTTGTTTAGTTTTTAGGATGTCTAATCTTTTTAGCACCATTAAACTGCTAAAACACAGAACTATTTAAACGCGGTCTTGTGCTTAGTCAGTGGATCAGCACATTACACTGCTAAGATTACCTGTTCAAGCAAGAACATAGCAAGCTTATGCTTACCCTGATGCCTGTATTACAGATATTTAAGATGTTTAGTTGTTTCGAAGTGTTTTGCTTAGCGGAGTAGCAAATAAAATTACTCATGATTACAAAGTAAGTATTTATACATATTTTATTTTCAGGCGTTGAACTTGACAGTTACATTGATGTAACATATTTTTATGACAAAGAGGCAATCAACCATGAAGTTAATCAAAACGTTGCTTTCTTATAGTTTAGTACTGAGCGTTATAATATTCACTGATTTTTTAGTTAGTTATTTCATTCTTCATTGGTTGGTACTCGATATAGGCTAGCTTAATAAGTTATACCTCAACTGTTAAGTTTAATTATTACAAGAGACAAAAGTGACTATAACTAAGCATCATTTTGAAACCTCTCGATTATTAATCACCGAATGGCACGCCATTGATAAGAATGTGCCCCCACAATTTAACTTAACAGACACAGTTCAAAAAATTTTGACTCCTGCTGTCACACATTCACTTCCTGCAGACTGGCAAAATATCCATACGGATGAGCATGCAAAAAATTGGATTAAAGCCAGAGATAGCGAGGGAGTAACTTTATTGATTATTGAAAAACAGACAAATATACCTATTGGGCTGTTTATTCTGACTAAAGATGAAGATAATAGTAACGAAACGGCATTGAGAATTGGTTATATATTAGAAGAGCCTGCCTGGGGCAAAGGGTTTGCAAGCGAACTCATTGAAGGGTTTATTGTGTGGTGCAGACACAACAATATTTCATTATTGACTGCTGGTATTGATAAAGACAATATTGCATCAAAACGTGTACTCGAAAAAAATGGCTTCACTTGCTTACTGCAAAACAATTCTGAAGATAGTATATTTTTTCAACACCATATAAACCCATAGTAGTTTTTACATATGAAGACCTTTCATTAGGGACTCCTTCATTGTTTGCTATCATTGAAGGTGCCCTTTAGGCTACATCTCAGCTTTTTGAATCTGTAACGATTCGACATACTTGTTAATATATTGTCTAATTAGTCTATTTTTCTGGTATTTAATTATCAATATATTTACTTTTTCAGATAAATCACCCAGTAGCTTTTTTTTGGAGAATCCGAAATAAAGTGATGGATTCGTAACAAAATGAGGTGAATAAGTGATTTTATCTGAAAGCCCCAATTGAGTTAATAGCTGCAAGCTATGATAAAATCCATTTATCGTATAATCAAATTGTCTTTTATTATCAGCTAATAGAGTAAATGCTCTTTTCGATCCTTCCACTCGATATAGATTTAGATATTGCTTTTCATATCGACTGAATTTATCTCCCAGCACATAACCTAAACCAGTCACCCCATTTTTTCCTTTTAAATCATCCCAGCTTTCATATTCAAATTCATTACCTTTTCTCATGAAAATGGCTGTTGGGTCAGGGATAATAGCTATTGAGTAATCTAAGTAAGTTTCTCTTACTTGGCTCCTGTAAAGCCCTGCGATCATATCAATACGGCCATGTTTTGCATTATTCAATACCCTTTTCCAGGGAAATATACGATATTCTACTGGTATTTTTAGTTTTGCAAAAATATCTTTTGAGAGATCAATGAATACGCCCTTCAGCTCACCATTTTCTTCAAATGAAAATGGAAAGTAGTCAGGCAAGCCTGAGACTATTATTGTTTTTGCTGATTTGCTAGCTGTAGCCAATAAATCAGCTGAGAGACTAAGACAAACAAATACACAAAGGTATTCAATGAGTTTATTCAAGTTTTTATGCCTCTACCCTTTTTCTTACATTTTAGTCGAAAAAAGAGCGAGTGGCTCATGCATAAAATTGTTACCTTATTTTGCGCATGGAACACTCGAGGCTTTCAGTTCAGACAACTGCTTTTAAACAAAAACTACAGTTTTATTGTCATGAATGATAACACGGTCTTCTAAATGATACCGTAAACCATGAGCAAGCGCCGTTTTTTCACAGTCTTTTCCTAATCTCACCATGTCCGCGACTGTATCTCGATGGCTAATTCGTACTATATCTTGCTCAATAATAGGCCCAGCATCTAATTCCTCTGTGACATAATGGCAAGTAGCACCTATTAACTTCACCCCTCGTTGATGAGCTTGATGATAGGGCTTTGCACCAATAAAAGAGGGTAAAAAGCTATGGTGAATATTAATGATTTTACCAGCATATTGCTTACACACTTCGGGCGGTAAAATCTGCATATAACGAGCTAATACAATAGTATCAGCTTCATGTTCTGTAATTAGCTCCATAACCCGAGCAAAAGATTTAGCTTTATTATCCTTATCAACTGGCACATGGAAAAAAGGAATGCCATGCCACTCAACAATACTGCGTAAATCATTATGGTTAGAAATAACACAAGGTATTTCACAGTGCAGATCACCACTGTGCCAACGGTGCAATAAGTCAACCAGGCAATGCGCCTGCTTACTGGCCATCAAAATAACTTTTTTAGGGGCTTCTGAGTCGGTAATTTGCCATTGCATATTAAACTCATTGGCAATGGGTGCAAATGCTGTTTTTAACCCTTCAAGGTCAAACGGCAAAGAGTCTGCACAGATTTCATGGCGCATAAAAAACCAATTGGAGTCTGTGTCTGAGTGATGATTGGCTTCAGTAATTGAGCCATTATAAGTAGCTAAAAAATTACTGACTTTGGCAACAATTCCTACCCTATCAGGACAACCTATAACCAACCGGTAACTACGTGACATATTTGCCTCATTTCTAACGGACAGTGATTACTGCCTCGTACAGATTACAATCCAACTATAACCAAAAGGAAACGAATTATATTACCTGACCTATTGGTTAAGCAATTAGCATTTAAACACTTTAAGGGAGTTGCAGAGCTGCTTGCTTTTCATCTGCAAATTGCTGTAACTGCCTTAGAATAGTCTGCTCATGAGGGGTTTGCTTGGTAGACAAGAGAGCCCTGATTAATGCTTGCAGTTCTGATAAACAAATACTGCCTCCTGCACCTTTATTCAGTAACCGGGCTTGACACCAACTTTGCCAGCGTTGATCTTCTGACGCAGTCAGTGTTTCAGGGTAGTTGCGAGCCCGATAGCGAAATAACATGGTATCCAGCCGACTATCTTGAAACTGCCCCACCATATCCGCTAGCTGACTAGGCGGCAACGTTTTTAAGCGATTCATTTGGCTACGATCATAAGGGCTAAAGAAGCCACCACTATAAAGCATTAAGTCTGGGTTATCTGTTTGGGTCTCAGGCAGCTGATTAAATACTTCTGCTACTTTATCTCCTAATCCTGGTGCTTCTACTAATACTCGATGATGTTGTTTATAACTGTTTAAATCGATTTGCCAACGTTCCTGGTCAGCTGGCTGCAACACATTTAGTGGAGCAATAATCGGGCATTTATTAATATGAATCGTTTTAAGGGGAATCCGCTCTACCCCTGTCGACAATTTACTAGCAGGGGTAAATAAACGTTCGCGAATTTCTTCCACAGATAAGGTTAACAAGGGAGTAGGATCTACGCTTAAATCATAGACAATACGACCATTATTATTAGTTGGATGCTCAGCGAGAGGCATGACCACGGCCATACAACCACGATTAGCAGAAAACATCCCTGAAATATGTACAACTGGCTGTCCTGTTGAGAGATATTTTAACACCTGCTTTTTATGGCGAATGCTTAGCATAAAATTAAATAACTTAGGCTGTTTTTCCCGTAACAGCTTCGCCAGGGCAATCGTAGCTCTGACATCTGATAAAGCATCATGAGCCTGAGTATGAGCAATCCCATTGGCTTGGGTTAATAGCTCCAACTTAAAACTTGGCAAACCTTCTTCATTAATGGGCCACTCGATGCCTTCTGGCCTCAATGCATAAGCTGCGCGTACTACATCCAACAAGTCCCAACGACTATTACCGTTTTTCCACTCTCTGGCATAGGGATCAAAAAAATTACGATACAACAGGTGACGGGTCACTTCATCATCAAATCGAATACTGTTGTAACCTAATACACAGGTGTGTGCCTGACTAAACTGCTGATAAATTCTATCTGCAAACGCCGCTTCAGTTATCCCATGTTGATAAGTAGTTTGTGGAGTAATACCTGTAATTAAGCAAGCCTCTGGATTTGGCAACTGATCATCAGGTAGTCGACAGTAAAAGCTATCAGGAGAGCCTATTTCATTGAAGTCTTGATCAGTTCGAATACCCGCAAACTGTGCAGGCCAGTCTTTGGCTGGGTCAGCGCCAAAGGTTTCAAAATCATACCAATATAACGTTGGGGCTTGTGGCATTGGTTACTCGTTATTTCTCGTGATGAACAGGCTAGGTGATTTTAGCTTGCCCTTTACTTTTATTAGTGATGGCTGCTGTCATCAACTGTTTGTTTTCCAGCGGCAGTTGAATGGCCATCTCCACATGGTCGGTATATTGACAGTCGATAATAGTTCCCTGATATTCAGGTAATAAGCTTTTTAAAATGGGTTCAAAGGAGTACTGACAACTAACGGTTGCAGTAATACACGGCACTTTTAATATAGTTGGTAACTTTTCAAGTGCAGCTTGGGTTACTCCTGAATAAGCTCGAACCAAACCACCCGCACCGAGCTTGACTCCACCAAAATAACGCACCACCACTACAAGTACTTCACCCACTTTATGATGTTGTACTACATTAAGAATGGGCTTACCCGCTGTACCTTGTGGCTCGCCATCATCATTAAAAGCAATACTGGTTGCACCTTCAGGTGGACCTGCAACATAAGCCCAACAATGGTGTCGAGCATCTGGATAACGTATTTTTATTTGCTCTATCGCTGCTAGTGCCTGTTGGCGATCTTGAATACGCTCAACTAAAGCGATAAACCGGCTGCGCTTAACTTCATGTTCAACTGCAATCGATTCGGCAGGAATTGCATAGGTTGATTCCGACTGTTCAGACATAAGGGAAGATAACTATCAAATACCACTCAATGTGAATTACATAAGGGTATTCTACGGGGTTAGCCTGCAAAACTAAATAAATCGTTAAATAAAGCTAGCTCTTAAACTAAAGTCGGTCCTTAACGTTAATCTTTAAAGCTAAAGTAGTGTTTTAGTGACTCAACAATATCTTCAATCCCCCGATGAGTGTGGATAATTTCAAATCCTGAGTCAAAGTAGCGCTGATCTACATCCGCCTTACACCATAAGCAGACTGCAATAAAATCTATCACTCCAGCGTTGTTAGGTAATTTAATCAGTAGCTGATACTCAGCACCTGTCATAATGGGAAGCTCACTAATCAGCATCAGTCCCTGTGTGGATATGTTACCAATAAAGCCCATCGCCCTATCGGTATAACCATTATAAACAGTCAGGTATTCAGTCAGATGGTGGCGAGGAATTAGACGTTTTTCATGAGTAAAGCTATGATTTGCCATTGTTAGTAAACTAGTAATTTCGTTATCAGTTGCACCTCCCTGTATGAACAAGCTCAGTAGATATATCACCACTACAAACAAATCACATGCCATCCTGTAGCTTGCGAATTGCACAATCTTAGTAAAAGTGTAGTCGTAAGTAATAAAAGTTAAAAGGCGAGTGTTAACAAACGGACATTAAAATGTCACTTAGCATAAGGGCTTCTACCCACTTTGCCACCCGTTAATACTCTGATTCTGGCTTTGGCACGATAGGCATATTCAGATTGAGGGTATGTCTGCTGAATGAAGCGGTAAGTTTCGATTGCGTCCATATACAGGCCTTGTCGTTCTAAACACAGGCCTCGTAACATTGATACTTCTGGTTGTAAAAAACGCCGAGGCTGCGAGCGAATCATTCGATCAACCCGACTGAGAGAGTGCAAAGCGCCAACACAATTACCATTATCATAGTGCTGATATGCAAAATCTAGCTCTTGGTTAATTCGGTGTGAAGCACAGCCAGCCAGTAATACACCAGTAGTTGTTAAAAGAAAAAATAAAACAGCTGTACGGTAACGAATACCAGAACGGTTCCAGAGAGAGAATGCTTGCTTTACCATCGTTCGCCCTGTCGTCAATAGAAAATAGCCATGTCACCAATATCGACCTTGGGGCTTTTTTCTTTAATCAACAAGCGCTTTTAATAAACAAACTGGTTTTACAAAGAGTCATTAAGCAGGCTGTCGCTTAGTAGAATAACTATCCCTTTACGTCTTTAAATTAGCATGAAACAAGCAACATCAGCAGAAGCTGGTAAACAGGCCTATCACCTGCTACCAACTCAGCTTTAGGTTATTACTCAGAAACTACTTTTTGTACACGGTCAACCGCTTCAATGGTAGCAACAACCCGACGATTTTGCTTACGGCCCAGAGGTGTTCCGTTATCAGCAATAGGTTCAGCTTCCCCCTTACCAATAGAGGTCAAGCGATTACCATCAACCTGATATTGTTCAATCAGCGCTTCACGTACTGCATCAGCACGAGATTGAGACAACATTAAGTTATAGGTGTCATTACCAACTGAGTCAGTATGCCCTTCAATAGTGACATGCACGTTAGAGTATTTGCGTAAGAACTGAGCTGCTTTTTCCAGCTCGCCGTAATACTCAGGCTTAACCTCAGACTTATCAAAGTCAAACTCAACATTAAGCCTCACACTAACAGGCTTATCGACATAAATCGTCTTCGGCTCTGCTACTGGTGTAGGTGCTGGCGTTACTTTACGCGGCTTGCTGGTTTTAGTATCACCCAAAGCATATTTGAGTGAGAACATCCAAGCTGCATCGTTATCATCTTCATCAAGACTATGGTAACCACGCACATCGGTTCTTAGCGCCAATCGATCTGTTAACTCACGCTCAATACCGACGCCTACGCCTAGTAGTGTTTCCTCATCAACACCAGAGGTATTTGGGTCTAGCCTCATGTGAGCCGCGCTGGCTAATAGATAAGGCTTCCATTTACCTGTTGGGTTGAAAAAGTAAAGGCCATCTAGGTGATACCACTGACCATCAACTTCGTTATCCAAACCAGGGTCTTCAGTTTTTAAACCACCTACCCCTAATTGAAGGGCAGTACGTTCATTAAACTGATAACCAAAGTCCAGACTGTAAATTGAGTCATCCTCAAGGCCACGGTCATTATTAAAAAAGTATTTGCCCACCGAAGGAGCAACATACGCGTGGGGCTTAACTTGCTCTTCGGCGACTGCTGTATAAGAAGCCAGACTTAGAACAATACCCACTGTAATTAAATTCATTTTTTTCATTAAGCCAAACTCTCCATTGCACGAATAAATCGTCCGAGAGGAGTATATAATGACTTTTTGCAATAAAAAAAACTGAACCGATTAAAAACGGTTACCAAACAACCAAACCGTGAATCAAATCACTATTTTTTTATGCCATAATAATAAATACTTGTTTAGATAATCATTATAAAACAGCGGTTAACCAATGAATTTTCTCAATACACTACATTCGTCTTTTGGTTTGGTGCTATTGGATTGGCCATTTTTTTCTCCCACTTTTTTAAATAAAGCAATAACGACAGCAGCCTTACTTGCAGAAGACGTTTATTATGCTGTGATAACTCCTAAGCCGCTTAAGTACTTACCCTTACCAAACTACCAGCTCCCCAATAATAAGCAAGTTGAAGCAGAATTAAGACAGCAGATTGAACAGATTTGTAGCCGATTAAATATAAATAAAACTCATCATTACTGTGGGATTTTTCTCGGCATAGAAGGTGTACATCAACTAAATCAGGTCTGCCTAGATAAACAGATATCCATGATTTTCAAAGACCTCCATCCGACTCTCTCTTTTACACAACACTTAATGGCTTTAAACACCCTTCAATTAGCTAAAGAGGCCAATACATCCATATGGTTTATCACCCAGTCAACACCAAGTCGACGAGGGTTAGTTTGTGTTAGCAACGAGTCACATGATACTCAGCACGAAACATTAACTCACAAAATAATAGCCACCAGCAGTTGGTTGGCTAACTGTTTAACCATCAAGCTTGAGTTATTTCATGCAGTAACGCCTTTAGTCGCCGAATGGCTGGTTGACACAGATCTTACCCAACCTCATCAAAATGAAGTTAAACAACGACAAACTTACTTTGATCAGCAAGTTCACCAACTGCTAAGTTCCCTGCCCACAGATACATTTGCCATTACCTGTATACAAGGAGAACCTGATTATGTCATCAAACAGCGATTACAACAGCAAATTGTCGACTTACTTATTATAGGTTGGCTACCTCAAAACCACTGGACCCATGCAATGCATGGGCAGCTGGCTGAGCGATTTATCAAACAAGGTGATTGCGATGTCATTATTATAAAATAACGCGTTACTTTTGTGATACTAGTTTAGCGGTAGGTGTGTTGTTCAATACGGCAATACAATCTAAAACAGCAGCTTGTTTCTTTTTAGTGTTTTTTTGTAATTTCTTTTGAAACGTCGTATTAAAAATATTTTTAACTTTTTCGGTGTTAATATACGGGTTTTTTTCAGCCATAAGCGCAATACAACCCGCTACCGCGGGAGTAGCCATGGAAGTGCCTGAATCAATTTTTGACAAGCTGTCTTTATCCATTAGATCAAAATTTTCATTTGTAGAAATAATATTATAACCTGGTGCAAGCACTTCTGTATGAGCAAACCGTTGTTGCTCAGCAATGGTTTCTTTATTTTCCATATTCTCTTTATAAGCACCTACAGCAATAACATTGTCTAAACAAGCAGGAAAATCCTTAAATACACTAAACCCTTCATTTCCCGAAGCCGCTACCACAATAATACCTTTTTGAGTGAGCTTATTAATATACTTTTTTATCTCACGCGCAGGTCCTGTTGGAGGCACACAAGACCAACTGGAAAACGAGCGACTACCCAAGCTCATATTAATAATTTTAACGTCTTGTAATTCGGGATTACTATCTATCGCTTTAAGCGCTGCTGCAATATCAAAGTTAGACCCATTATTCGCTTGATGCAGCACCCTCAAATTAACAATATCAGCTTGAGGAGCAACACCAGTTGGCGCACCACCACTCAGTGGTTTAGCTGCTATGATGCCAGCAACATGGGTTCCATGATCTGCAGGGTTATTACTACCATGATAATTATTTTGGCAACTGGCTTTTTTATAATTATTTTCTTTGTCCCAGTTTTCTGAAAAACAATAATGACGGGTAACATGACGAAGCTGTGGATGAGTACTATTGATTCCAGAATCAATTACCGCTACAGTAATCCCCTTTCCTGAATAAGTATCTGCATTCGCCAGAGAATTAAAATACAATATATTTATAAGTAATGAAAAAATTAATAAATGCTTCACCATGATACTGCTTATCCCTTTAAAATTTTCTTACTAAACACTGCTTATTTATTGTTAACCTCTTGATTAAAAACCAAAATAAGTTCTACTCTTTGTTACTCCTTCAAGAGTATTGATTTTGCTAAATTATGTAAATCAGCTCAGTTGATGACGAACACACCAATAGAGATAAATAGATCACATTTTGAGCTACTGTTATAAGCAAATACTTAACACAACTACAATAAGGGGTTTAGCGCTGAAACATGATCTATCTTGCCTTCTTCAGCTTTACGACAAGCCCACATACTGTTAACTTAATCACATTTAAAAAATACAAGATGATAGCGAATTTATATATGTCATTTTGTAGAGCAACGTCTGAGCATTCTCAGATTAATACCTCAATAACAAAACCCTAAGTTTTTGGTTATTCCAAGGGCGGTAGCGTGAATATTGAAGAACAATTATTCCTTGCGGCAGAGCAACATTACCCTGCCGGGTTTGGTGGAGCTGTAGCAATTAGAACGCAATCAGGTAAAATTTTGACTAGAACCTGAAACTAAAAATGATTCACTTGCTTTATGTATGGAAGTGGGATCTATTCTGGAAGCTCATAAACCCAACAAAGTAATCACTCACTCTGCGTTTGTCGGGAGACAGAACAGGACAACGTCCTAATCCTCAGTTTTTGTATACTTTGTCAGGAACGACTTGTCCACTGGAGTGGTGACGTGCAGGTTGCCATTAGTAATCCACAAAACCAGCTTATTTTTAAAGCAATTAGAGAGTTGCAACCTTATCATTGGTCCATCGTTAATGGAGAAACACTGTAACAACTCATGAATAAAATAAATATTCAATATTATCATTCACCCTGTGGGAAATTAATCTTAGGTGAATATAATGGTCAACTTTGCTTGTGTGACTGGCAATATAGAGAAGCAAGAACTACGGTTGATAACAGGCTGACGAAAAGACTTAACGCAATTTTTGTTGAAGAAGATAGTGATATTCTTCAAGCAGCCAGACAACAGCTGACAGAATATTTTAATGCGGAAAGAAATACCTTTGCTATTCCTTTATTGATGGTGGGCACCCCTTTTCAAAAAACTGTCTGGCAGGCATTGACAGAAATTCCCTTTGGCTCCACCACCAGTTACCTTCAACTTGCAGAAAAAATAGGCAATAAAAGAGCTACTCGAGCGGTTGCCAACGCAAATGGCGCTAATGCCATTTCTATTTTTATCCCTTGCCACCGTATTATTGGCAACAATGGCAAACTGGTTGGCTATGCAGGTGGTTTAGAAGCCAAGCAAAAGCTACTACATATAGAGCAGCAATAAAGCTAGTTACATTAACCAACCACTTTTAACTTTAAAAATATAAATAGAGTATGAATAGTTCAGTTGATAGCCATTTTGAAAATATAATACGCACCTATATACTGGCGAAAGATAACAACAAACCAGAATTAATGAAAAGTGCTTTTTCTGATGATGCCATTCTGGAAATAAAAAATAAAACAGCTAATATTAATTTTCCGGCTACCACCGTTGGTCTAACAGGTATTACAGATACATTGGTAACTAATTTCAACCAGTCTTTCGAAAATGTTTATACCTATTGTCTACTTGATTCAGTCCAAGCTACCCAATCCAGTTTATCATGCCAATGGCTAGTACTCATGACGGAAAAGGTTAACCAAAATATTCGCATAGGCTGCGGCCTTTATGACTGGGAAAATAATAATCAATCAAAGTGTCTCGCCAACAAACTGACTATTACCATTGAGCAGATGGTATTACTTCCGGCAGTTGATTTACCGGCCATCACCAAATGGCAAAGCAGTTTAGATTATCCATTTACTGAATCTACAAATATTATTAATAAAATGCCTGTTATAGAATCACTAAATGTAATAAAAGCGTATATACACCAGCCCCTCGATTAACACTTTAACCTTAATTTTTTTCCAAAGGAAATTGCAAATGTCTGAATACACGGCAACCATTAAGTGGCAAAAAGCTGAACAAGAAGACTTTTTAACTCACCAATACAGTCGAGCCCATACTTGGTCATTTGATGGGGGTATTACGGTACCTGCTTCTTCTTCTCCTCATATTGTTCCCCTACCTTACTCAGAAGCAACCAATGTTGATCCTGAAGAAGCATTTGTAGCAGCCCTATCAAGCTGTCATATGTTATTTGTTCTAGCTATTGCTGCGCAGCGAAAGTTTATTATTCACGAATATGTAGACAATGCTACAGGTACTCTAGAAAAAGACTCTGATGGTAAAATGGCAATGACTAAAGTCACTCTACGCCCGCAGATCACCTTCCTTGGTAACCAGCCTACCCGACAACAGCTGGAGGAAATGCATCACCTGTCTCACGAAAAGTGCTTTATTGCCAATTCAGTAAAAACCGAAGTCACTACCGAAATAATCGAATGAAAATCTACTATTTATGTAATAATCATAGCCCACTTTTAGGTCTACACATTTAATGAATGACTCCATACAAATAATCCCCTTTACTAACCTAGCACTGGCTTTCATTCCAGTAGCCGTTGTTATCGCTATTATTTGGAAATGGCAGTTAGATTATAAAGACGCTGTTTATGCCATTTGTCGTATGCTAGCCCAATTACTACTCATTGGTTATGTCTTAACCTATATTTTTGCTAGTGATAGTGCTTTACTTGTTAGCTCCGTTCTCACGATTATGATAGCTGCATCAAGTTGGATAGCATTACGTACTCTGTCAGTTCCGCGCCAGGCGTTATATTTAATTTCTTTTATTTCAATTACATTTGGCGGCGGAATTATTTTATTGCTAATTACTCAGTTTATTTTAGAACTACAACCTTGGTACATGCCGAACTATGTTATTCCTTTAGCAGGTATGTTATTTGCCAATGCGATGAACAGTGTCAGCCTGGCTGGAGAAAGAATAGAAGCTGAGTTGAATAGAGGCTTATCCTATGAACAAGCTCGCATTATTGCATTTAAAGCCTCATTAATTCCTATTACTAACTCTCTTTTTGCTGTTGGCTTGGTTTCACTTCCAGGAATGATGACAGGGCAAATATTATCAGGGGTTTCCCCCTTAATTGCAGTACGCTATCAGATTATGGTGATGTGTATGTTATTTGGTTCATCTGGCGTTTCGTCAGCATTGTTCCTTACTTTGATTAAGAACAAACTACAATCACAATCACAGCTAAAACAAACATAGTCAAAGTGAATGAATTACTAACTGATTAAATTAAACCACCAGAGTAGTGTCAGCAAAACCAGCAGTAAAGCTCCCCACCCCCAGAGTTTGAAACTACTATTATCAGACTTACTTGCATTTAATAATTCTTGTTGTTGCAAATTACTATTCAACTGATTAAGTGGCATAAAGCCCGCACTGGTTTTATGATAATTTTGATTAGTCATCGTTTGTGACTTTGTCCTGACCCTGGTTTTGCTTTGATCTTCAGGTGGGCCAATCACCACAAAGCTGTATTGGTCAAAGGTAATCAAGTCACCAGTACGAAGCCGACCTTCTGTAATCTGCAAATCATTAATATAAGAGCCGTTGGCTGAAATAAGGTCTTTCGCAAAAAGTAAACCATCAACTAGATACAGTTCTGCATGACGTCTAGATATATGAGGAGAAGATAAACACAAATCACAATCGGTGGCACGTCCTACTAATAGCTGATCAGTAACAGCAATGGTGTTTTCAGTGAGATCGTGATTAACTGGCTTAAGGTACCAGCCAGTTACTTTTTTGACTGGGTTATGAACAGGTGCTCTTACTTGTTTAGGGTCAGAAATTAATAGCTCAGTTGAACCAATTCGAATGGTATCACCAGCAAGTAATACCCGGTTTCTTAATACGGGTTCATTATTAACATAGGTGTTAATACCCCCCGTTAAATCGATTAGAGTAGCCTGATCACCTTGGATAAAAATACTAACGTGCTCTTCCGCAATTGCAGGGTCTTTTACAATAAAGTCACATGTAGCGCCATTACCAATAACCACTTTATTGCCTACTAACCATATCGCTCCTTTTGCACTGTGTTTATAGCCTAGTTTCAGCATGGACAGTATTTCCTAAAATGCAAAATAAAAATAAATAGTTGTGTCATACTAAAATTCAGCCTAACTCTGTATACATCTATTCTTTTATAGATAAGACAAATGGTTAGCGTATCCCCATATAAGTGTTTTTTTCAGATTAATCTTGCTTACAGTTGTAGACTGACTCTACAATGCCCATTAAGCCTTTGATAAGCTGATGCCCCAAACCTGTTAGTCTGCCTAAATCTCAATAAATTTAAACAATAGGTAACAAAAGTTTATACGGGCATCACAAATTCAACTTATTATATTTCTTTGAAGGATCTTTATGGCATTAACCTCAACCCCAAGGACTAATATCATTAAACACTATATACCCGTCGCGAATCATTTTTAGGTTTTGTTATCATCATTCCTCGCCCCCAATCACCTATTAATATAGGCTCATGAGGCTTCGTTACTTGATGGCCTCACCTAAAAATCCTACGCATTGGGTATATATTTTAGGTATATCATTTATTTAATGAGTTGTTTTAAGGTATTTTTACAAAACTCACTGGCTACTTTATCAGTGTATGCCATAATTTGTTGGCGCTGTTTAAGCGTGGGTTTTACACTGTTTTTTAGCGCATCCAGTGCCTCAAGCTGTAGTAATTTAGCCTCACAGTAAGCACTGTTCTTAGTCAGTTTTCCTTCCAATTGCTGGCTGGCAGAATCAACTAATACAAAGTCTATACGGCTGGCAACAAAATAAGGGCTAATATCTGCTGCTCGCTGCTCAGGTGCCGCTGATGTTAAGGTTTTAGAGTGGTCTGCAAACTTCATATGTACAACTGCGGGGGACTCAACCAACGGTTGGTCTGGAATAATCATGTAGCCAATTGTAGGCAAGTGCTCATTCAATAGTCGATTCAGGTATGACAAGTTATAAGGACTATGATCATCACCTAAATTCAAGTTATTGGATAACACCCAGCTTTTCATTACACAGTTTGTCATCCCTTGTTGCTCTCGGTTTGGACATTGACTTTCAACACTGGTAACAAAACGTACATGGTATTTCAGGGTGTTTTTTAGGGAAAGCATACTAAACTGCTGCTTTTCCTTAAACCAATTATGCAGCAGTGTTGTTTTTTCTATATCAGGGATAATTTCGTTGGCCGAATTCAATTTTAGGGCTGGTGTTAACAGGCCTTTTTGATTCCTGAACGCTCTGATCAACGGTTGCTTAATATTTTGGGGAATATGAAAACGTACTTGAACAATGGGCTTGTGTAATAAATCGCTGGTAATACTTTGTTTAAGCTGCGCCCAGTTAGTTGCTGTTAGAGAGAGCTCTTTTTGTTTAGGCTTGTAAAAGCCAAACAAGTCATAGCTCTTATTATTTTCCTGCCACTTACCTGCATACTGAAGACGCTGTGCGTAAGCACCTAACTGCTTATTATAGTCAGTCCCCTGATAATCATAAGAGGCCGATACAGCATTAAATGAAACTTGTTTCTTTATACTTGATTTTATCGGGGGATTGCTTGTACAAGCTGTTATCAGCAATACACTTAACATTGATACAGGCAACAATAAAGAAGAACTTAACCGCATCATGATAACTACTCTAATTATACCGGCCGCTGAAGCAGGTATATATTACCTTTTTTATATAAGACTCGTTGGCTACAGGTTAACTCATGGATTACTGAGAAACGACTTCCACCATACTACTATTAATTTACAAATAACCACACAATAGCATTACCCGAGTCTCACCCCATGAATAACTTGCCTCAATTCAATGGATTATAGCGGTGTCATTAGCTTTTGACGTGAACTAAACCAACTTATTTATATTGAATTATTAACAATATTCCTCAAGATAAGAATCAGTAGACACAACAAATGATAAATAGATATCTGTTGTATATCATTCGGGTTGGTTAAAGAAAAAATAAGACGGCATATCAATCAAACGGCAGGAGTGAAGCTTATTGAAAATCCCACTAACAACAGTGAAAAAGGCTCACCTAGTGGGATTTCCCTATCAGCTGATTACTTAAGCTTTTTCTTAATTTGAAGCAATTGATTATTTACTTGTCGCCTAAATGCATCTATCGCTTTTAGTGTTTCAGCATGGGCTTCCACTTGCTTGAGTAAATCAGCTTGCTTGGCCTTATCCTGTTGTCCTGCCAACTTTTGCTGTGCTGAAAGGGTTGCAACAGTTTGTTCCAATTGATTTAACTGCTCTGTTAATACAGAAATTGCTGTTTCATCCGCTGGGTTAGACCTCGGTTGTTTATTTAGCTGTTTGCTTAACTTGGCATTTGCTTTTTTCAACTGAGCTAACTCAGTAGTTAACGTAGCTATTTTGGCCTGGCTTGTTTTATAGTCCTTTGCCAGCTGCTCGACTGTACTTGCTTTATCACCAAGCTCATTCGTTAGCTTGGCAATGGCTTTTGCATTTTTTTCTGCGGCTTGCTGGTTAGCTACAATATCTGGTTTGTTACGCTTGTTAGATAAGTCCCATAACTTACGAATCTCAGTATGGGCCAACTCCAGCTGCTCTTTCATTTTGACACGTTGCGCTTCACGTTTAGAAGTCGTCTTAGCCAAATCTGCTCCTGTAGCTGACAGCTTACCCGTCACTTCACTCAAAATAGTTAGCGTTTTTTGCTGAGATTTTTTAAGACTGGCGTTTTCTTTCCTAAGCTTGTCGATGGTTAAATAACCAACCCCACCCAGTGCAGCCACCGCTATTACTAGCAGAAAGACGACAAATGCAAGCAGTGGACTGGACTTTTTCACGATTGTTTTTGGTCTGCCATAGTGTCTGCTATCAATATCATCATCTGCAATCGATACACTGGGTAAATCATCATATTCATCGTATCGGTTATCAGTCATCGCAAAACTTCTCACCCTTTATCATTGCCAGCCATTGTAGAATATTGGTTACTATTCACCAATAGGCTTTGAGCCTATTTATTAGTTAATTTTAACCATACTACTTGTGATACATGCACACTATAAACTAGCACTACCTTATTTATTGCAATACTTGTTTTCTGATGTACTAACTGACTGTATATCATTCAGCTGATAACATCATAACCAAGTCACAATTTCCTTGATTAACTCCACCTACCCTAATAGCCTACTAGCCCTGAAGCAACCTGAATCACTTTGTTCTGAATAGAAAATTTTAGGCAGGCGTAACTGCCACTTACTACATCAGTTGCCGGAGCCTCAACATATGCTGGAAAGCCAGTCAGGGACAATAAAAACCCAACAAACGCCTAAGTGGCTTATTTATGGTGCCAATGGTTATACCGGTCGTCTAATAGCCAAAGATGCGGTAAAGCAAGGGTTAGAGCCTATTTTGGCTGGGCGCAATGATCAAGAAATTGCCCCCTTAGCGATAGAACTAGGGTTGTCTTATCGTATTTTTGATTTGGCTGACCAGGACATTGTCAATCAAGCATTGGCAGATATTAATCTTGTGGTACTTTGTGCAGGCCCTTTTTCCAGCACGAGTAAAGCAGTGGTTTCAGCATGTATAAACCAAGGTACTCACTATCTTGATATAACAGGTGAAATCGATGTATTTACAGCAATTTTTGCTCAACACCAGGCAGCTAAAGCAGCTAATGTAGTACTTTGCCCTGGAGTAGGTTTTGATGTTATTCCGACTGACTGTATTGCAGCAACCCTGAAAAATGCACTACCTGATGCTAATTATTTAGCACTGGGCTTTGACAACAAAAGTCAGTTAAGCCCTGGCACTATGAAAACCGCTATTGAAGGAGTAAAGCTCGGCTGTAAAATTCGTGAAAATGGTATTATTAAAACTGTGCCGCTTGGATATAGACAGCGTAAGATTGATTTTGGTAATGGCTTAAAACAGGCTGTCACTATCCCTTGGGGGGATGTCGCAACTGCTTATTTTTCAACCCATATACCTAATATCGAAGTCTATATACCTCTATCTCCTGCAAGTATTCATCGCTTGCGCCGACTACGCTGGTATCGTCCTTTACTATCGCTATCACCCATACAACGCTTTTTAAAATACCAAGCATCACGTAAATGTCGTGGTCCCTCAGAGCAAGAGCGATTACAAAGCAAAGTATATGTTTGGGGAGAAGTTAAAAATGACCAAGGCGATATCAAACAAGCCTATCTAACCACCCCCAATGGCTACCAGCTAACAGTGGCAGGCACTTTATTAGCTGTACAACACTTGTTGCACTACCGTGGTGAAGGTGGTTATTTTACTCCTTCACAACTAATGGGTAGAAACACTATAGAAAGCCTACCAGGCACTTCTAGAATCAAAGTCATTAGTGGTACATTCAAAACCAATACCCAAGCCCTTTAACCCGAATATTTCATCCATTGGCTACCTCTTAAACCTGAATACTTTATGAAGTATTCAGGTTCCAATTAACCCTACTTTTTATCCCATAGAAAAGGCATCTCTTGAGTGCTATGATTTGCCTACTTCTGAAGTCTGTAGGGTATAAACTCAAAGCAAGGCCGACAAAAGATGGTTATTCAAAGGCAATCTTTGAGCAATATGCAACACATTGGTCATACATCTTTTTTTACAAAAGACAATTGATGTAAAAGTAAGCATGTAAAAACGATGTCATTGTATTGCCTTATTTGAAGTTATTGTCTATATAAGACATACCCTATTATTAAGCCTGATTGAATAATAAATGGAGTAACCACAATGGCTATTGAATTGCCTGCTCTTCCTTATGAACGTGATGCGCTTGAACCTCATATTTCCAAAGAAACCTTGGATTACCATTATGGCAAGCACCATAATACTTATGTTGTTAAGCTAAATGGCCTGATCGAAGGCACTGATTTTGCTGGTAAAGACTTAGAGTATATTGTTAAAAACTCTGAAGGTGGCGTATTTAATAACGCAGCTCAAGTCTGGAATCATACTTTCTACTGGAACTGTCTAAGCCCCAATGGTGGTGGTGAGCCTACTGGTGAATTGGCTGCAGCAATTAACGAAGCATTTGGCTCTTTTGCTGAGTTTCAAGCTCAATTAACAGACAAAGCCGTTAACAACTTTGGTTCTGGCTGGACCTGGCTGGTAAAAAATCCTGATGGCAGCGTAGAAATTGTCAATACCAGTAATGCGGCTACCCCGTTAACTGGCAACCAAAAGCCTTTGCTCACAGTTGATGTATGGGAACATGCTTATTACATCGACTACCGCAATGTACGCCCCGACTACTTAAAAGCTTTCTGGCAGCTGGTTAACTGGGAATTTGTTGCAGGTAACTTTGCTGGCTAAGTTTTCCCGTTAAACAAAATTGTGGGAGGTATACCACCTTCCACAATTCAATATAAAATGCCCCTTCACTACTTACTCTGCTTCTGGACTGCCTCCACTTACACCATCACTTTTCTTACTTAATTGCTGCTTGCTACCAGGCTTAACACTCGCCAGTAAGTTATCCATAAACTGTTGTTTCAAGTAAGTCATTAACTGTCCATAGATATGCTTTAAGCGAGGTTTTTGTTTAACAGCAAAAGGGATCGGCCGACATAAATTGATTGCCTGGTAACCCAGCCTAGCGGTAAGCAGACCAGCCCCCATTCCTTGAGTAAAACGAGTGGAAACCCGGCCAGCCAATTCCGCACCTAATAAGTCCATACCAATATCGGCAATAAGCTCCGTAGCCCCGGTATAAACCATATTACGAAATACCGTACGAATAAGAGAAATACGGCTCCAGTAGCCTAACTTGACACCGTAAACCTCGCATAACTTATCAATCATTTTAATATTACGCCAACCCAGGATTAGCATATCTGTAATAGCCAAAGGACTAATTGCCACTAATAAGGCGGCTTCTGAGGACCAGCGATAAACAATCTGTTCAGCTTGACTATCCAGTGGTTTCAGTACAGTTTGGCTATAGAGCGTAAGGACTTCTGCATCATTATGGCTACTATTAACAGCATTTAACCATTGTTGATAGCCATCTGTCGTGCGATAGCCACTTCGCTGACTTAACCTTTTAACAAAACGAATTGCCTCTCCTTGTTGCTCGCTTTGTTGTAAGCGATTAGCCTTCCGCTGCCATTGCCGTAGTTTTTTTAACTTAGTTAAACTGCGAAGCTCCCCAAACAGCACCTTACTCAGGCAAGCAACCAACAGGGCAACGCCAGCAGTATAAGCAGTTGCAATCAACTGGTTATGCTGCCACTGATCAACTAAAAACCAAGTTAATTCGGCCAACGCACCAGCCCCCACCAACCCTGCCGCAATCAGCAGCCAGCGCCCTGTTAATGACTTGGTCGGTTGAGGGGCTAAGGGTAAAGCTTGCTCAATAGGTTGCTCCAACTTTGGCGTAAATTGATCTGCTGAAAAGTCTTGGCGTTGTTGGACTTTCTCTGGTTGCTGTTGTTCAGCTAATGATTTGTCAAAGTGAACTGCTTGATGCAATTGTTCATCTTGTTTGCTCATTGCAGTTTATCTCCCAGTAAAAAATCCAATGCCTGATCCATCCGAATATGCGGGAGTGGCTGATTCAGCTGCTTAGCCGGCGGAAAAAACTCAACAAATTGAAACGGCTTCTTCTGCCAATAATCAGCCTTAGGTGGAGAACCAGGTACTTCTCCAGGAAATAAGGTCAATAAGCTACGATCCGTTAGTTGATATCCCTCAATTGCAGGTATTTGTTTTCCTTGGTAATCACAAAAACCTGCCTGCGTCGCTCTAATTGATGCCAAAGCCATCGACTCAACTGTAATACCATCAAACCGCACATGACGTTTAATCCCTTGAACCAGCTCTGCTAATAAGCCCACCAAATGACCATGCTGATCTGGCGTGACATGATCGGCCTTGGTTGCAACAAATAACAGACGATCTATCTTGGGTGAAAATAAACGTGTAAGAAAGCTGCTTTTACCATAACTAAAACTTTCTGCAATTTGCTCCAGTGCAAGCTGTAAGTCATTAAAGCTACCTGGCCCTGCATTTAAGGGCTGCAAGCAGTCTGCTAAAACAATTTGTCGATCAACCTGGGCAAAATGTTCTTTATAAAAGCGCTTAACAACCTGTTCGCAATAACTGTCATAACGACGGGTTAGCTCTGCCAACAAACTGTCACTAGTCTTTTTATCCTGCGAGGTTACAGGAATAGGGAAAAAATTGAGTATCGGTGCGCCTTTCATTTCACCTGGTAATAAAAATCGTCCAGGTTGCAAAAAATGTAATCCCAGCTCCACCCGAAATCGCTGGATAAGTGTCGTATATTGCTCAGCAAGTTCTCTGATTAACTGATCATCAGTTGCTTCATTAAAATCAAGCGCGGCTACACGATTTAACCAGTCACTGGCAAGCTCCAAACGCGGCGCCTGATTAAGTAATGCCCACTGCTGCTCACTCCAACTAGCAAAGCTTTGCTCCAGCATTGGTAAGTCCAGTAGCCACTCACCAGGGTAGTCAACAATATCCAGCAGCAGTGTTACTGGTTCAGCAAGCCAGCTAGATAACCCTGTCGCAGGCAAAAAGCGCAACGCCAACCGTATTTCACTTAACCCTTTAGTTGGTTCAGGCCATTCTGGCTGATCGCCAGATAACGACTGTAACGCAAGATCATAGCGAAAGCTGGCCACTTCTGGATGGGGTTGTTGTACACGCCGCACACCTAATAAGCGATCATCCTGAATCACTTCAAAAAACGGCAACTGTTGACTATGAGTGCCTTCCAATAACTGATTGACCAACGATGTAATAAATGCGGTTTTGCCACTACGGCTCAACCCTGTTACCGCCAAGCGAAGATGCCGATCAAAAGTACGCTTTAAAAGCTGCTGCCCTTGCTGTTGAATTCGCTGCCAATATCCAGCCATAGAAGATGATTACCCTATAAAATACCTGTCACATCACTAAATACCCTACCCTGAGGATATATGAGCTTAAAATATACAGTTTAGTTCGGTTAAGAAAGAGAAGAATACAGATAAAGCAGGAACCAACACAACTAACGCCAGGGCCAGCTGTGTTGATTACTAATGAAGGCGTTTATTTGTTATTTCAGCTAACTTTAAATAAAACGAGCCTATCCATGGATGAAGCAATAACAAGGAACAACAGTTGCTACTGAATTAACACCTTAAATACGCTTACTTTTTGGCCCGGTGTATGAACAACCGCCTTCACAGGGCAACGACCACGATTAGTATAACTGAAATACCATTCTGTATAACGGTCATCACCACTTTTACCCACAGTCACCGCTCTGTAACCAGGGTTAGAGCAACCTATTGACTGGTGAGGCCCCCAGTGAACCGAGCAGCCATTATCAGATACATAGCCTCTTTGAGTGCTAGCAAAATTACCGCATGTAGCAGGCGTGGAACAAGTCAGTCTCCAAGAACCTTGACAAGAGGCAGCTATTGGCTCTGCTTCATTAACGCCCTCTGTCGCATAGACACTTGTTATTGAAGTAACAGCGAATATTGATGATAGTAATAGTTTTTTTAACATAACCTTTCCTTGGGTCTAATCCTTCACATACAGTTATAGAGAAAAGCGTCTAAGGAGTATTTCCTCTATAGACTTTCGTTTATATTTATATTTTTTTAATTTAGCCATTAAACAAAACATGCAACAACCAACTTAACAGGCCAATAAACTACCAAAGAGAATTATATTTATCCACCGGACTCATGTATTAATTGAATTGATTTTTTCTTACAGAGTAAGTTTATACTTACAATTACATTTATTTATCTTAAAACCATTAAATTTATGTTTAATTACCCTACTATTACAGACTAAAATAAGCCTATAATTTATCACTCATTAGTCGCCAGCAATATTAGGGGAAATTGATGTACCAGATTATAGAAGAAGTCGTTGATGCCGAAAACTTTCTTCGTCTGCGCCAGGTTTCTGGATTAAGTCCAAGATCTAAACAAACTGCAGAAAAAGCCTTACCAAAAAGTATTTATGGTGTACATATCCGTTTAAATAACAAACCTATTGGCATGGGTAGAGTTGTTGGTGATGGTGCACTAAATTTTGATATTGTTGATATTGCTGTTGAACCTGAGCATCAAGGTAAAGGGTTAGGCCGAATAATAATGGAACACATTATGAGCTTTCTAGACAAGGAAGCACCAAAAGACTCGTATATATGTTTAATGGCTGATGTCCCGGCACTGTATGAAAAGTTTGGTTTCAAACTGACACGCCCACAAAGTGAAGGGATGTATATTGTAAAATAACTTAGTCAATCAGGTGACTTATGATGCTCACCTGGTTATTAAGATAAAGGCTATAATACATAGCAAACAACTAATAGCCGACTACTAAGCATCTAAACATGAACATTTACGGCATTATCTTTGGGGGGGTAATTTTTTTCCTTTTAACCACACTCAACAAAGTAAACGCCAGAGATTTAACAGCCAGTCTAGCAATATTGCCTATTCATTCTGAGTATGGGCCCAATGGCCAACCCAAAGGCGGCTTTGTAGAAGTTGTGCAAGCTATAGATAAAGTGTACACAGAGGGAGAAATTTCAATTGTCCTTTACCCATTTGCTCGCTCGCTGAGTAATGTGGTTAGTGGCGAAGCAGACTTTCATATACCTCTTATCAGATTACCTCACATTGCAGAAGAAACACTCCCTTATGCTTACGCTTCAGAAAGAATCACTCAAGTTGCTTTTATTTTATATACAAACGCAGCGAAACCAAAACTAAATAGAATGAATCTAAGCATGCACTCTATTGCTACCATGATGGGACATACTCACTTTTTCCCTTTCAAGACACAAGCACTCACCACCATAGCAAGCGGAGTAACAATGCTTGTGAATGACAGGATTGAGGGATACATTATGGAGCAAGATGCCGTTGACAGTTACATCCGAAAAAATAGAATTAAAAATGTTCGACGAGAATTATATTATCAGTGGGACTCATCTGTCGTTATTCCCAAAGGTAAAAAACGAGAAGAAATAGATACCATTATTTCAGAAGCATTACGTAAACTCAAAGCGAATGGAACACTGCAAAAAATCACCCAAAAAATCCATCAACCCTATATTGAATGGCAACCTGATTAACTCAAAGCTAGTCTATAAACCAGAGTTCAAGAGTGAACTGACGCCCAACACACCAAATGCTACCCACGTATAAATGCTATAGGGATTAAGCACTCCTCATCTACTATTATATTCATAGTCCTTATGACACTTATTTTTTTTATAAAAAAAAGAAGTAACTATTAGTATAGTTCATGAAAAAAACTAATAAAAAAATCACAACCTCCTCCCCAGCTTTTGATATTACTTCATATATTGAACTATTAGAGCCCCGTCTGCTTTTTGATGGTGCAATGACAGTTGAAGCTGATCTTGCCAATGATACAGATATTGAAGTAGATAATCATGAGGCTGCTCAGCAAGAAGCAGCTGAGCATCAGGCACTATTAACCGCTCTAGAACAGGTCAACTCAGACTTACCGACAACTGTAGCCTTTGTCGATTTAAACCTGAAAAATGCACAGGATATTGTGAACGCGCTGGATGATACTATTACTGTTTACCCGATTCCAGCGGATCAGAATGGGCTAGCGATTATTGCTAAAGCTGTTAACAGTCATCATACCATAGATGCTGTTCATATTTTTAGCCACGGTAGACCAGGTGAATTACTGTTAGGCAATAGCACTATCAATCAACTGACGATTAATCATTTCTATACTGACCAACTTAAATTATTAACCTCTAAGCTTAGCGATACAGCTGATATATTGATCTATGGCTGTAATATTGCCAGCTCTATTGATGGGCAAAATACTATTGCTTTATTAGCTAAACTCACAGGTGCAGATATTGCAGCTTCTACTGATATTACTGGGGCTACAACTAAAGGCGGTAACTGGCAGCTGGAATATCAGCTTGGTGAAATTAATCAGCAGCAATCTGTCTTATCATCAGATTTTCGCCAACATTACCCTCATATACTAGCGGCGCCAGGAAATATTGACGGTGGTAATCTCACTACTTGGTTAAAAGCAGATTCAGGTGTAACCTCTGCGGGAGGACTTGTTTCTTCATGGCAAGACCAAAGTGTTAATGGTGGTGATAACACCGTTGTCCAAGGGCTTGATGCACAAAAACCAACGTTATTAAATAGCAATAATGCTAATGCAGCAAACTTTAATCCTGTTTTATTTTTTGATTCATCAGGTGCGTCTGACGACCAGTTATTAAAAACCATGGTCACAGGCAGCGACCTGATCACTGCTGCTAATAATACTATTTTTACCGTAGTCAACGTTACCTCAGCAGGTGTTGTTGTCCAATGGGAGCAAATCAATGGTTTATTTGGCGACAACCGAATCAGTATTGAATATCAAGCACCTAACGACCCTCGCTTAGACTTTCCAACCGATGCAGTAACCAATACAATTGTCAGCAATACCGTTTCAACTAATTACCATATTGTCACTGGTGTTACATCAGCTGCCTTAAATAGCTTATTTGTTGATGGACTGGAAAAAGGTACCACAGTACCTTCCGCAACAGCCGATCCAACTCAGTCAGGCACTTTGGCCGTCGGTACTTTTCCTGAAATCCCTAGCTCAGTTAACCCAACCATGAACCTGGCTGAAATAATTATTTACAACACCAACTTATCACTTGCTAATAAACAACAAGTTGAGTCTTATCTTGCCATTAAATACGGCACAACGCTTGATACAACGGATAGTGATGGCTCTATAATAGAAGGAGATTATAAGTCCTCTGGCGGTACAACCGTTTGGGACTCTACTACCAACGCTGCATTTCATAACGATATAGCCGGCTTAGCTCAAGATGATGACTCAGCCCTTGATCAAATCCAGTCAAAGTCCATTAATACTGATAGTATTCTCACCGCCAGCGGGGCTTCATCACAAGACAACAGCGACTTTTTTATTTGGGGCAATAATAATGGAGCACTCACCGAAACAACCACAGAAAAACCCTTAGGGGTTAATCAACGACTTACCAGGGAATGGAAAGTACAAGAAACTGGTGATATTGGCACAGTTGATTTTTCTTTTGATCTAAGCACTATTGCCACTACCGGCACAGCGGCGAGTGATTTCGGGTTATTAGTTGATACCGATGGCGACGGGGATTTTACCTCCGGCACTATCAATACTATTGTCGCTACTAGTTATGACGGCACCAACCTGACTTTTGATAATATTGATCTTGCAACTGGTAATGTTTTTACTATTGCCTCTTCACTCAACCAATCTCCAGTAGTTAATAATCTTGGTGGCGATAGCGTTACTTATAATCGAGGCGACGGCGCGCAACTAATCGATCAAGGTAATAATGCCAATGTTGTAGATGCGGATAATGCCAATTTTAATGGCGGCAATCTCACGGTGCAATTTACCTCGGGTAGTGATAATGCCGAAGACCAACTGGCCATTCAACACCAAGGCAATGGGGCTGGACAAATTGGTGTAACAGGCAATACAGTCAGTTTTGGCGGCACGGCTATTGGCACATTTTCCGGCGGCACAGGAGGGACTCCCCTGCAAATTAATTTAAATGCTAATGCCACTCCAGCCGCCACTTCCGCCCTGGTCAAACAAATCAGTTATGAAAATACCGATACCACCAACCCCACGGCTGGTAGTCGCACCATTCAATATACATTGAATGATGGCAATGGCGGCAATAGCCTCCCAGTACAAGCCACTGTGAATATCAATGGCACCCCGGCCATTAATAATCTTGGTGGCGATAGCGTTACTTATAATCGAGGGGATGGTACCCAGTTAATCGACCAAGGCAATAATGCCAGTGTTGTAGATGCGGATAATGCCAACTTTAATGGTGGAAATCTCACGGTGCAATTTACCGCGGGTAGTGATAATGCTGAAGACCAACTGGCCATTCAACACCAAGGTAATGGCGCTGGGCAAATTGGTGTAGCAGGCAATACAGTCAGTTTTGGCGGCACGGCTATTGGCACATTTTCCGGCGGTACTGGGGGTACTCCCCTACAAATTAATTTAAATGCTAATGCTACCCCAGCCGCCACTTCCGCCCTGGTCAAACAAATCAGTTATGAAAATACCGATACCACCAACCCCACGGCTGGTAGTCGCACCATTCAATATACAGTAAATGATGGCAATGGCGGCAATAGCCTCCCAGTACAAGCCACTGTGAATGTCAATGGCACCCCGGCCATTAATAATCTTGGTGGCGATAGCGTTACTTATAATCGAGGGGATGGCACCCAACTAATCGACCAAGGCAATAATGCCAGTGTCGTAGATACCGATAATGCCAACTTTAATGGTGGTAATGTTACGGTGCAGTTTACCGCGGGTAGTGATAATGCTGAAGACCAACTGGCCATTCAACACCAAGGTAATGGGGCTGGGCAAATTGGTGTAGCAGGCAATACGGTCAGTTTTGGCGGCACGGCTATTGGCACATTTTCCGGCGGTACTGGGGGTACTCCCCTACAAATTAATTTAAATGCTAATGCCACTCCAGCCGCCACTTCCGCCCTGGTCAAACAAATCAGTTATGAAAATACCGATACCACCAACCCCACGGCTGGTAGTCGCACCATTCAATATACAGTAAATGATGGCAATGGTGGCAATAGCCTCCCAGTACAAGCCACTGTGAATGTCAATGGCACCCCGGCCATTAATAATCTTGGTGGCGATAGCGTTACTTATAATCGAGGGAATGGCACCCAACTAATCGACCAAGGCAATAATGCCAGTGTCGTAGATACCGATAATGCCAACTTTAATGGTGGTAATGTTACGGTGCAGTTTACCGCGGGTAGTGATAATGCCGAAGACCAACTGGCCATTCAACACCAAGGCAATGACGCTGGGCAAATTGGTGTAGCAGGCAATACGGTCAGTTTTGGCGGCACGGCTATTGGCACATTTTCCGGCGGTACTGGAGGCACTCCCCTACAAATTAATTTAAATGCTAATGCCACTCCAGCCGCCACTTCCGCCCTGGTCAAACAAATCAGTTATGAAAATACCGATACCACCAACCCCACGGCTGGCAATCGCACCATTCAATATACAGTAAATGATGGTAATGGCAGCAATAGCCTCCCGGTACAAGCTACAGTGAATGTCAATGGGACACCAACAATCAATAATTTAGCTGGTGATAGCCAAATCTATTTAAAAGGTTCTGGGCTTGTTCCCATTGATACAGGACAAAACGCCATTGTCATTGACCCTGACAATACCCATTTTTCCGGAGGTCAGTTAACCGTACAGTTAATTACTGGGAGTGACAGTCAACATGACCAATTGGCAATTCGTTCAACCAGCAACACTAGTCAAATTAGACTAGCTGGGAATACTATTAATTTCTCAGGGGTTACCATTGGTTCTTTCAGTGGCGGCAGCAAAAGCAACCCTTTAGTTGTTAATTTAAATGATCAAGCTACACCAACCGCCCTTTCAGCTTTAGTGCAAAATATTGCTTTTATTAATAACACTACCTTGCCTGTACCAGGTAATCGTACCATTCAGTTTCAGTTAACCGATGGGCTGGGTGGTTTTAGTTCAAATATTAATACTAGTATTGACGTTGCTAAGACCACTGCCCCGACATTATCTGGTTCAGTTAACTCAATAGCAGAGGCCGATACTGATCTGTCACCTAAAGAACCTATCATAAAAGATGATGATGAACTAACAACTACGACAACAGATGTACAACAACAATTAAATATTACCACTAGCGTTACACCACCTTTAACTCAGGCGAACTTGGTAACCACAACACAAGGCTATCAACCCATTGGCCACCACAACCCTGATACCACCCGTACAGCTAACAGCTTATTTAACCAAATCCCTGTTACTGACCAGGAAATAACACAACGCCCCGTTATTATTGGATTCGACAAGCCTGCTTTAGGTGCTTCTGAGTTTTTAACTATTAAGACAAAAGCCGACAATACAGGGTTATTTGGTTCTTTGGAGCATTCCAGCCAATTAAAAGGACAACAAGTGGTGGGCTATAGTGCTCAGTTAATAGATGGTTCAGATTTACCTGCTTGGTTTAACTTTAATAAAAACAAAGGCATATTTACTGGGTTACCACCAGCTGAAGTAGACCAGATTTCATTAAAAATACAGGTAAAACTTGCCAATGGTGATGCAGTATGGAAAGAAGTCGTCATTAATACCCACACTGGTGAAGTTCATTATCAACAACAAACCGCACAATAACCTACAAATGCTATACTACAGTAATAGATATAGTTTGTTGTAGTCTGTTGTTATGAAATGAATAAAACCATTGTTGTATTAGGTATTCTCATGGTATTGAGTGGTTGTAGTATCCACCCTATCCCAATTACTCTCAAGCAACACCAACAACGTTTAAGCCAAGACCAATCAGCATTACAGGCCAAACAGCAGCCACTCACTCAACCCCTCACTTTACCAGAAGCAATGGCCAGGGCTATTCGTTATAATCTTAATCATCGCATTAGTTTATTACACGGAGCACTTTCTGCTAAAGAGTTAAATACCGCCCGTTTAGAATTACTTCCAAAGCTTACCGCACAAGCAGGTTACAATTATCGGTCCAATCTAGATGCATCCTCTAGCGAGTCAATCGAAACAGGTACTGAAACATTAGAGCCATCCACATCTTCTGACCGAGAAATCAGTGAAGCCAGTTTATCCTTCACTTGGAGTGTACTTGATTTTGGCCTGTCTTATGTTCGCGCCAAACAACAAGCTAACCGTTATTTAATGGCTAAAGAGCATATCCGTAAAATTGCTCATCAAATTATGTTAGATGTGCGGTCTGCCTACTGGCGAACAGTCGCCCAACAACGCCTAATGAAGCATATCGACAAAGTGATGGCACAAGCAGAAAATGCGCTGAGAGACAGTGAAGTCATTCGTCAAAAAAGACTACAATCGCCTTTTACTGCACTAACCTATCAACGAGATATTTTATTAATTATTCGTGAGTTGCATATTTTACGGAAAAATGTACTCCCAGCGAAAGCCGAGCTAGCCAAGCTAATTAATGTATTACCCAGCAGCAGTATTACAGTGATAGAGCCTACTGCACACTCCATGTGGTTACCAGACCCACCTATGTCACTTGGCGAATTCGAACAACATGCACTATTGCACCGCCCAGAGCTCATTAATGAGGTTTATAAAGAGCGAATAACAACTGCCGAAACCAAGGCTGCAATGTTACAACTACTCCCTCATTTAAAGTTACAAACAGCCGGCTATTACAATAGTAATGATTTTTTAGTCAATCAGCATTGGGGGACCATTGGTATTGATGTTAGTTACAACCTACTGGGCACGTTTTCCCAACTAAGCCGCCTAAAAGTCGCTAAAGAAAAGCAAAATATTATTCGATTAAACCGGTTAGCCATGCATATGGCTGTATTATCTCAAATACATATTGCCTGGCAGGCATATTATCAAGCCATTGATGAGTTTAAAGCCGCTAGCCACTTTAGCCAGATCGAACAGAAAATTGTTCATCATGTCAGAGTCAACGCCAGGAAAAAACGCTTAGGTAAAAATGAACTATTAAGGGCAGAGCTTAACCATTTACTTGGCACATTAAGGCGTGACTTAAGCTATGCAGATGTACACAATACATTTGGTCAGTTACTAGTCGCTTCCGGTATTGATGTATTACCTACAACGATTACAGATAATACCTTAACTGGTTGGGCAAATGGTATAGAACAGAAAATGCTTGAATTAGGTGACAAAATAACTTCAGCTGATTAATTAAAGCACGTGAAGACCATATGCATTCATTACTCATTCATTCTATTTTTCTGCTGTTAGCAACCAGCACCAGTCACATTGGCGTTACGTTTAATACTATTTCAGCAGCTCAACATTTTACTAAACAACAGTCATTTGCTAATGCAAGCTCTCCTATATTTCAACAATCCTTAATTAGAGGCATTATTAAATCTCAACATCAAGTAGTGCTTTCCTCTCAAATCGGCGGACAAATCATTCAACTGCCGTTAGGTATTGGCAAAGCCTTTAAGCAAGGTGATTTATTAATGCGTTTGGATTGCCGTCACTATCAGGCAGAATATCAAGCAACAAAAGCAAAATACCGAGCCAAATTAAAACATTATCAGAACAGTCAATCATTGTTACAGCATAATGCAATTGGTCAATTAGAAGTAGCCCTAGCCAAAGCAGAGCTGGATATTGCTAAGACAAGCATTACAAAAGCCAATATCAGTGTTGAAGGTTGTAATATTAAAGCACCCTTTTCAGGCAAAGTTGCTCGATTGCTAGCACAGCCCTACCAAAGTATTAAAGCCGGGGATGCCATTATAGAGGTAATTGATCACAAGCATCTATCTGTAGAGCTAATTATTCCTGACAGTTTTTATTTTAAAGTCAAGTCAACCACACACCTTATTTTTCAGATTGATGATAGCCCCCATCAAATCCTCATCAGTATTACTCAGGTTAGTCCCACAATTGATCCTGTCAGCCAGACCTACCGTGCTTTTGCCCAAATTCACCAACATAATAATAAACAACTTGTAGTCGGTATGAGTGGTACCGCACTGGTCAAATGAACGATATAAATACTGGCATTAAACAGCCCAGCGCAAAATATATAACGAATTTAACTCGATTAATTCAACTGGAAAATCAAGTTCGTCAAACAACGTCTATTAAAGCGTTACAATTCCTTGCAGTTAACCATACCAGACAATTATTACGCTATGATCAAGCTTTTTTAGTTTTTCACCACCGATACCAATGGCAGTTAGTGAGTATAGCCAATACAACCGTTATAGATTCACACAGTCCTTTAGCCTGCATAGTCAAAGCAGTTACTCAAACCCATTCGACTTTTTTTAAACAACCAGCATTTAACCCTAACATTCAACAACTTTTCAAAAATACAGATAATAGTTATCGCAAATTAATAATGCCTCACATATTATATCACCCAATTAGGCTACCAACAGGTAAGCTAATTGGAGGATTATGGCTTGGGCGCACCCAAAAAAAGTGGCAACCCACTGAACAAACACTATTACGCCATCTATCAACTATATACGGCCATGGCTTTCAAGCTTTAGGCGTTAAAGAAAAACGACTCATCAAACTAACACCCAAAAGATACATTGTTTGCTGTATAGCGTTAATCCTCCTTTTCTGTTTTCCAGTCAGTTTAACCATTACCGCTCCAGCTGAAATTGTTGCTCGCGCACCAACTATTGTCAGTGCTCCTATCAACGGCGTTATTAAACAATTATGGGTTAAACCCAATCAGACTGTCGCATCCCAACAAAAACTATTTAGTTTTGAAACAACAACACTTGCCAACCAATATGCCATTAGTCAACAACAATTAAATCTTGCTTATACCCGTTATCATCAAGCGTTACAGATTTCATTAAAAAAATCTTTAGTTGAAAGTAACATTGGCCTTTATCAAGCTGAAGCTAAACTACGTTTAGCTGAGTCACAATTTACCCAAGCCCAACTGGCTCAGGCAGAAGTGATTGCTACTCAGTCAGGCATCGTGCAATTTTCCTCAGTCAGTGACTGGCAAGGGCGCCCTGTTGTTACTGGTGAACAAGTAATGACTATTAGTGACCCTCAAGATGTGATAGTTAATATCTATGTGCCAGTGAAAAACCACACTGTTCTGCCTGATAATGCTCAAATTAAACTGTTTTTAGATGCAGTTCCGTTACAACCATTACAGGCAACCCTACAACAGGTCAGCTTTGCAGCAACACCACACCCTGCTGCTGGTTTAAGTTACCAGCTATCAGCCTCATTGAATAACCAACCCAAAATAGCGCAAATTGGCTTAAAAGGTACTGCAAAAGTTTATAGCGAGTCAGTATCATTGTTTTACTATTTATTCAGACGGCCAATCACAGCTATCAGACAATTTTTAGGGATTTAGTGTGCAAACTCTCCACTTACGTCAAGACTTGCAACTTTTCCGTGGCCCTGAAAATATTAACGGCGAGCCTAGCTGGTCACTCTACGACCCTGCAAAAAACCAATATTTTCGCATTAGCTGGCGAACCTATAATATTATCCAGCAACAATTTTATTCTGCACCCTCAACAAGAAATCTATACGAAGGCTTTCAGACAACCGTTGATGAAATCAACCAAGTGAAATCTTTTTTAGTTAAGCACCAACTGGTTACCTACTCTCACCAACGTTACTCCCCAAGTAATAGCCTCCCTTTAACCCGACTGTTCAAACATTATTTATGCTGGCAAATCCCATTGTGGCAGCCTGATCGTTTTATCAATGCTTTATTACCTATTATAAAAAAAGCTTTATCTCCATATTTGTTTTATTGCTGGTTGTTAATGTGTATAGTTGGCAGCTTTTGGATTTACAAACAGTGGGATGTTTTTATCAATAGTTTTTCCTACTTAACCCAACCGGTAGGCATACTTCTATTTATTCTATGTTTGTTATTTACAAAATTTGCCCATGAATTAGGACATGCTTTTGCAGCAGCTTACTTTCAATGCAGAACCAATAGTATAGGTATTGCTATTATTTTATTATGGCCACGTTTTTATACTGATACCAGCCATAGCTGGCGATTGGTGCAACGTAAACAAAAAATGATTATTGATGGTGCAGGAGTATTAACTGAGTTCTTCATCGCCGGTCTAATGATATTTTTATGGCATTTTTTGCCAACCGGTCCGCTACAAAACTGTGCAGCTTTTATTGCGACTAGTGGTTTAGTATTAACGTTAGTTATTAATTTAAACCCTTTTATGCGCTTTGATGGCTATTATATACTCTCTGACTGGCTGGCTATTGACAACCTACAAACTAAAGCTTTTAATTGCGGCAAGTGGTTTTTACGAAAGCTTTGTTTAGGGTTAACCACCCCTTGTCCAATTAAAATCCCTATCAATACTATTCACCTACTTGTGATTTATGCCTGGCTAACCTGGATTTTCCGCTTAGTTGTATTTTTTAGTATAGCTTTGTTGGTGTATTCTTTTTTCTTTAAGGCATTAGGAATAATTTTGTTTTTACTTGAAATTTACTGGTTAATTTTACGTCCAATCTTTTCAGAACTAAAACAATGGTGGCAACTTAAGCAATTTATCAAAAAGCCAAAACAGTTGTGGGTACCGACTATCATAAGTTTGTTTATATTAGTATTACTTTGTTATCCATTTAGTTGGTCGTTCTTTATTCCTGCACTTTATCTACCTCAGCAAAGCCAGCAATTGTATGCTTTTACTACAGGGAAAGTCACTGCCATACATGTCGAGCATCAACAATCAGTTTCTGCTGGGACACCTATTCTATCCTTAGAAAATCCACTATTAAATCATCAAATACATGTTAGTCAGTTGAAAATCGCCCATCTTAAAGAGCAGTTACGTCAAACCATTGGCACTAATCAGTTATTGTTTAATCGTACTCTACTTTTAAAACAGTTGACTCAAGCTAAGCAACAACTGAATGGTTTACAGCAAAAACGGGGGTTACTGGACTTAAAAGCACCCTATACAGGCACACTTTACTGGCATAATCCGGCTCCACATATTGGCCAATGGGTAAACTCTCAATATGCATTAGGCCAGCTCATTACATCAAAACAGGTCTATTTAACAGGCTACAGCATAGCAACGACGCTCAATCAATTGAGTGACACCAAGTCAGGCATATTTTACCCCGAAATACCTGAACTATCTCCAATAAGAGTAAAATTAAATCAAGTCAGCGCTATTAACTCACCATTCCTTGAGCACGCTTTTTTTCAGTCAATTTTTGGCGGCCCTATTCCTGTACGATTAAATCAGAATAACCAAGCTGTACCAGAGCAGCCAATTTATCCAGTAACTTTCCAAGCAATAGAATTGGCTAGTTATCCTCCCCGAATGATTAATGGCACAGTAAGAATTGATGGTAGTGCGCAAAGTTTAATCACTCGAATTTATAGACAGATCTTAGCTGTTTTAATTAGGGAGTCAGGCTTCTAAAAAACCGTTTATTATTTGACCACCCCCCTTATTTTGACTAATCATTTTATATTGCGTGAAATCAATCAAACCTTTTTAGTGCTGTTTTGCATAGGATAGCCACCCAAACACATAAGCTATACATTCTTTGCGAATGTTTTACATAGCCAAGGCGAATAAGTAGTAACCAAGTAGTTGGCATAATATGATCAAAAATAAAGCATTACTTATCTTTAGCGTTAGCACCACCTTATTTTGTATTAATAGCTTTGCAGAAGAATCAGCCGAAACCAATAAGTGGGATGGCTGGTTATCAGGGGAAGGTGCTTATGCTGATGGAAGCTCATTCGGCGACTTCAATTCATTTATTCCATTAACCCAAGATGATTCAGGCCTTTCTTATTTAAATATTCTGGCTGAAGCTGACGAAGATTTTGCAGAAGGACAGGCTGGTTACGGTTACCGACAAATTATTAATGATGACTGGGCAGTCGGTGGCTATGGCTTTCTTGGTAAGAAACGTACTGAATTTAATAATGACTTTTACCAGCTAAACTTTGGTGCTGAAATAATTTCATTTGATTGGGATTTTAGATTTAATTTTTATATTCCAATAGGCGATAAAGAAAAAGAAGTCAGCCGCAACGCAACCACTAACCAAATTCGCAAAGAATTTGCCTATCATGGTGCCGACTTAGAAGTAGGCTATCGACTCCCCATCTGGGATGAAGCTGATGACAGTCAAATGCGTATTTATGGAGGCAGTTATTATTTTGATGCAGATGGTGCCGAACACATTGCTGGTGGTCGAGTCAGGTTGGAGTATGACATTGCCAATATCGTTAGCAGTATTCCTGGTAGTAGCATTACCTTAGGGGCTGAATATCAGCATGATAATGTCAATAAAGAAACGAATGTGCTGACTGCCGCCTTTACTGTGCCATTTGACTTTTTCAGAAGTAATAAACAAAGCCAGTATAATAGTTTAAGTCCCTTAGAAAAACGTATAAACCGAATTAGGTCTAGGCGTGTTAATGTCACTACTCATGTAGAAACAGACCCTCTCACCACCGCTGAGCCAGCACCGCCTGTAGTCATCCCTCCTCCACCTCCTCCCTTACCTGACGGAGATGGTATCGGAGAGTAGGATTTTTCTTAGTTACTCTTAAGAGCCACGTATCTTGAAAGCCGAATGATCTTCAAAAGAAAGCCCCATGCATTTATACCGCTGGGGCTTTTGAATTTGGCGAAATATTCCAGGTTAAAGCTTTTTCAAAATATTACGACCTTTTGCTGTCAGATAAATCAGTTTAAACCTTTTATCTTTAGCATCTTGCTTCACACGAATCAGTTGCTCATCTGGGTTGCCTGCCCGACCCTCTTCCAGGCGTCGAATTGTGGTGGCTACATTTTTTTCACCAACCTCCATCCGTTGAGCAATTTCAGATACAGAGCTACCTTCATTGTCTCCAATCGCTGCTAGAGTAGCGAGCGTACGTACGGTAATACGAGGGTATTTAAGTGACAGATTGATTACTTTTTTAGTGTTCATAATTGGCACTTCTATTACGGATATAAGTACCAATAAGCATGGCATGAAATTGTACAATATCAAGGTTTAAGCCTTCTAAAACCCGCTTTTCACAAGTCAGTAGGTGCTCAAACCTCTTATAGGATTAAACGGTAGGTCCGTTATAGTGAAAAACCTGCTTTAAATACTCCACATAGGTTGCATCTTGGCACATAGTTTTACCCGTACTGTCCGATAATTTCGCTACTGGCTGACCATTACACTCAACCATTTTGATAACAATGTTAAGGCTTGGGCTGCCTAAATCATTAGTTAGGTTGGTGCCAATACCAAAGCTGACATTTATTCTATTGGTAAAATGCTGATAAATTTCAAGTGCTTTTGGAATATCCAGACTATCACTAAAAATTAGCGTTTTACTACGAGGGTTAATACCTAGCCGTTCATAATGTGCAATCGCTTTTTCACCCCAAGTAATCGGGTCGCCAGAATCTTGCCGGATACCATCAAATAATTTGGCAAAATACATATCAAAGTCACGCAAAAAAGCATCCATACTAATCACATCGGTTAGTGCAACACCCAAATCACCCCGGTACTCTTTTACCCAAGCATCCAATGCAGCTTTTTGACTATCAATGAGTCTAACACCTAGCGCCTGGTGTGCCTGCAACCACTCATGAGCCATGGTGCCTATAGGAGACAGCTCAAGCTCACGGGCAAAGTCGACATTACTGGTGCCAACTAAATATTCACCCAGCTCATGCTTTAAAATGTCAACCACCTCAAACTGCCATTCTCTTGAAAAACGACGACGGGTACCAAACTCTGCCAGGCTAAAGCCTGACAAATCAATTTTGGTTGCCGCCTGCTTAATCATTTTTATTTTTTCATAAAGGCGACGGCGCCCTTCGTCATAGTCCACATCAGGATATTTATTACGTGCGACCACTTCGCTGATAATGGCTAATATATAAATTTCAAAATGGGTAATGTGAACCCATGGCCCATGAATAGTAATCGCCAGCTGACCATCTTCAATAAAGACTCTGACATGCTTAGGGTTTAACCGAAATAAGCGCAAATAGTCTACATAATCTTTTTTTATATACCGCAGTTGTTTTAAGTAGCGCAGCTCATCTTCACGGAAATACAGTTCAGACAACGCCTCTATTTCATCCCGTATTTCATGAAGGTATGGCCTTAAGTCAAAGTCACTACGACATTTAAAGCGCACCACAGCATCTGCCTCTGGATACTGATGCAACATCGCTTGCTGCATCGTGAATTTATATAAATCAGTGTCCAAAGGCGTTTTAATAATTGATCGGGACATGGGCTATTCCTTACTGACTGTTTTTAACTTGTGCCGCTGACTTTATAAGTAAAATACCCGCTTGATGCATATCATTAAGCGCTTCACTAATACTGTTTTCAGCTATTCCCCGACAGGCCGCTAAATTAACGATTACCTGAAAATTGGCTTTGGCCAGCTGCAAGGCCGTTGTTTTAACACAGTAATCCAACGCCAAACCACCCACTAACACCGTTTTCACCTTATTTACCAACAGGTATTCAATCACGCCCGTAGTTTTAGTATCTGCCAAGTCATGATAACAAGCACCATAAGGATGCATATCTGGCTCGACCCCTTTCCAAACAAAAAAGTCGTAAGCAGTTACTTCAGGCAACCCTTCAATAAGTGTAAACCCTTTTGTTCCTGGTACGGCATGGAGAGGCCAATAGACATCGACATTTTTCCCCTTGACTGGACTTAGCGGCGGGTGGCTCTGATCAGCAACCCAAACTGCGTGGGGTGAGTGAGCATCTTTAGAGCCTAAGCGATACTGTGCTAACTCAGCCTGCTGATTGAGCTCCGTCACAATTTCATTACCTGCTGGCACGGGAAGCTCATCAGGGCATACTGGCGTAAAACAGTTCTGTGCATCGACATCAAAGGAAGCAACAGTGTGCCTTGGCCCAATGCTAACAACCGCTGTTGTTACTACTGCAGATTTATCAATAGATTTAGCCATGACCCACCTCCTTAAAGAACTTAATTCACTAACATAATGAATTAGATTCCCTATCAAGTCAAGTAGACTTGTAATTTTTTTGATCAAATACAGAGTAATTGGTTTAAACCGCTATAACCAAAGTATCAAAAGGTTGTTATCCATGGAAAGTCATAAGGGCTCGTTCGCTAGATACAGCAAAACTTGCAGTAATCAAAATTAATGGTATAAACACAGCAGTATTAGTGCGTTGACAACAAGTTGCTTTGAAAACCATGGTTGATCACTCCCAACTGACAGAAGCTGAATATCTTGCTCAATATAATGTTCAAGATTTTGATGCACCATTATGTACTGTGGATATAGTGCCATTTCGGTTTCATGACCATCGGCTTCAGGTACTGACCTGTTTACGTCATCAGCACCCTGCCAAAGAGCAATGGGCACTGCCAGGTGGGTATATTGATATTAATCAGGATAATGATTTAGATACTACTGCACAGCGCAAGTTAGCTGCCAAAATAGGCACAGAAGCTCCCTATCTAGAGCAAGTGCAAACCGTTGGCAATCAACAGCGAGATCCCCGCGGCTGGTCTATTACTGTGGTGTACTATGCGCTGTTTCCTGGCTCGGCAGCCAATCAGACATTACTCTCAGATACCCGTTGGTTAACATTACAAGGCAATACGGTGGGTCAGCCGCTGGCATTTGACCATAATCAATTGATATCAGTGGCGTTAGAGCGCTTACAAAATAAAGTGCAATATACATCACTACCCGTTTACTTATTACCTGAATGTTTCACTCTGGCAGATATCAGTGATGTATTTCTGGCAATTCTTGGTAAAACACCTCCCATGCGCTCAATCCGCAATCGGTTTTTAAATGAAGACTTATTAGAAGACAGTGGTGAAAAGCGCTATGGCAGCAACCGACCCGCCACATTGTATCGGTTGAAAAAAACAGCTGCTGCTCAATTTTATAATCGGTTATATCACACAACTCAGTAATTAAGGACGGAGCTTACAATCCATTCCACCAATTTACACCTCTTTATTAACTCAACAAAAAAATGAGGCAGCTGCCTGTGAAATATTTTATTACACTAGCCACTTAGCTCATCTGGCGTCAACAACTCATAATAATATCAACAAATTAATAATAGCTATTTACAAGTCCTTAAATCACAAACAACAATACAAGCTTGGTGTTCTTGGCAGTACTTATTAAGTCACGCGGCAGAAACCCTATTGCTATTGCACTTTCGTACCTTTCAACGTGTATCTATACCACTATATACCACTAATAGAGGGCAGCAATTCACTTATTTTGCACACAACACATCCATTACATAATAAATTCACAAACGGGTGTTCTAAGCCTTTTTTATAAAGTCACTTGTTTTGTTTAACAATAAAAATTATATCTTGTTCTGAGACTTATCATTAGTCATCTATTGACTCACAACTGATACTCATTTTTTATATGATCTTATCCTCCTTTTGAAAACATACTCAATGCGAAGCAGGTATTAGTAGTATGGTAAAAATCAGCCATCTCAAATTAGCAACTACCAAATAATAACCAAGCGTTTATCACAGAATACACAACTCTCCTAGATAAAGCTTTTTTAGGTTAATAACTGCACATAAATACCTTTTTGGCTCAGGCATAATAAAACCCAGGCAATCCAGCAACACCTTTGATTGAAGCTTGTCTAGCTAATTATGATAATAAGTTCATAATTTATACATGACTATTTGTTATGGATAAAAAGTCCAAAAACACTGTCAGTAAACACAGACTTACTGTAGTGGATTATAAACAGCCCTTACCAGCGGGTAATTTTATCCACTAATTTAAAATTAATTTATTTTTTAGTGCAGTAATTCACAGTATCGCATAACTACTTATTTGATCTTTCTTAAATGAAGGGCGAAAATTACCAACCTTTATAAACTGTGAACCAGGTTTAGTTGTGAACAATCGATACATTGAATAACTGAATAGAGGGTGACCAACTTATGTTCAATTTAGTCAATAAGCTACTACTGATGACAACTCTGTTTAGCTTGACTATCCCAACGTTCAGCAATAGCCAAGCGGACATAGCCAACAATGAAAGCCGAGCATGGGGTTCAGAGCAACAAGAAGAAGTAGCCCATTTATTAGAGTTTGTCAGAAACTCAGCCTGCACCATGATGCGCAACGGCGCTTCTCATAACTCACTTGAAGCAGCCCAGCATATTCTAAACAAATACGACTACTTCAAAGAAGATATTCAAACCACTGAACGCTTTATCCAGCTGGCCGCCAGCCGCAGCACCTTAACAGGTAAAGATTATCAAGTGCAGTGTAATAACCAACCCTCTGTTACCAGTAGAGACTGGTTAATGACTGAGTTACAAAACTTCCGCAGTAACCAGTACCAATACTAAAGCTTCTGCGACAGAAGCTTTATATTTAATCAAGCAGCTCAAATAAGAGGCCATTTCACTAGACATCAACAGCCTTGGGCATTGTGGCCTCTGTTTGCTTATTCCCCCTCTGTTCCAACAACTTCAAATACCTTTGAAACCCCTTGGTAATTTTTCAGTTGATAAGTCCAGTTCTTTTTATAGGTACCTTCATGCCGGATACGGTAACGTCCTGGTTGCTGATCAACAGGAATCTGCCAACTAACTGTTACCACAGAAGTCCCCCATAAAGGGTCTTTGCGCTGCCAGTGATAGCGGGTATTCCAGTCATTGTCGTTATATATGGGCTTCCATGCCTGCTTCCCTTTAGTTGTTATTAACTGCTCAACAAATAAATAACTACCACCCGTCTTCATATTGTTTTTTGGATGACCTCCCCAAAAGCTCACCTGCACTATTTCACCAGAATGATAACTGGAGCGTACATCCATTACCCGATCTCCTATCTGTTTAAAAAGAGGAGGCTGATCATATACAACACCTGTTTGAAAGGTTAACTGATGTGCTGATAAGTCTCTGGGAGAAGGTTCCAAATCATGAGCTATTGCAGTACCTTCAACCAATGACTGGGCTAAACCTGCCAATATCTGCCGGTAAGCAGCAAGTGTCCAGGGGCCAAAGTGGGTAGAACCGCCCTCATAGTGTTGTTTATTATATTCTTCTTGTGTTGTTAAATAACCTGCATAAGCATTAGCATACCCTGCCACGACCAGATGAGAAAATAAGGCACTTGAATGTGCAGCAACTGTTGCTTTTAAGCGCCGTCCTGCCATCACAGTCACTTCCGCAGGTAACCCCAACAACCCTAGCTGACCAATTTGCAATAAGCTGACAGGTAGAACCTCTGGGCTCCATGGAAAGGGCTTGAAGTTACCGTGAGCCAATAAAAGAGGCTTAGGTGCCTGACACCGTTTTAGGTCGGTTGATGGCCGAGTCAACATCCAGGTAATAGCCCGCCAAAAAGGATTTTCCTTTAGTGCACCTTCTTTAAATGAAAATGGGCCTCGGCCATCTTCAGTTCCAGCCGCAAAAGCATAACCCAGTGCTGCAGTACAGGTTCTACGTTGCTCACCATCGGTAAATTCAGGTAACACTTGTTGGTTAGCCATGTTGACATAACGATGGCGAAATCCAATGGGACCCGTTATTTGAGTATTAGCTGACTGATAAAGGGACCAAGCTTTTTTGAATTGTCGTTCTCCAATAATCTGTGTATTAGAAAAAGAGTCTTTAGTTGGTCCTGTACCATCTAGCGCTAAATTTGGTGTCATGTCGGCAGCATTCGATTGAGCAAATGCAGCCACAAAATTTGCATCACCTATCTGCTGACGTATTTTCTGCTCAAATAAATAAGCCGCATAACCTTTATTATCACCTGAAATTAACTTGTTAGTATTAGACATGGAAACAGCGTGGGTGGGAAACCAAGACACTAGTCCTATAGGCTTTCCTTGCTGCACAAACTTTATAACCGTCATTTGCCGATCTTCAGGAGGAAAGTTGTCTGCATCAATATTATTCAAATAAGCAGCTAACGAACGGTTTTTATTAGCCCCGGTTAATTCACCTTTATTCAATAAAATATAACCCGGTTTAAGGTTTCGATCTGCTGCAATAATAGCATCTGCAATACCATCTACGACTACCTGAAAGTTTTCTTTAATAAAACCTTTACTGGAAATATTATACAAAGCATAGTGGGAAAACCCGCCTGGCCCACTGTGGGTATGAGTTGCAGTAATCAGCAAATTTTTGTCACTATAACGCTCGCCAAGTTGTTGTTGCAATTGTTTGACAACCGCTTGAGTGACGCCTTGAAAAACCATGCCAGCATCAATAGTGACTAAAGCAACCCGCTGTTGATCAAAACGGTCAGCCACCACAAAGGCTCTTGCCCATAGTCGTTGATGAATACCTGCTGCGACCTGATCCGATTTGGCATACCCTAACATCACCACTTCTGCTGCTGGCCCAGTAATATCTCGTTTAGCCTGCCCGACTAAGTAATTATTGGTATATGTCCAACTAAATGGTGAAATAAAAAATACATTTAGCGCGATATAAACTTGTATTAGTAGCTTCATTTACACACCTTATTTGTCTTATTCTTATTATTACAAAAGATAAGTATTAGTAGATAAAGCTATATTTAACCTCCCCATATTCGACTTATATCGCAAAAAAAAGATAACTATTGATTAACACAGCTAAGGCTCAGTAAGCTCTGAGCAAGGAAATAAAAGCACTCAAGTTCCACATTGCCTTCACAAATCGTCTTTAAGGTGTAAAATAAAAGAGAAAATAACTGTCTTGAAGCTACTTTTTTACAATTATTAATGGAGTAGAGTACTCATTGTACTATTCTTGATGAAACACAGCTCTTGATGAAACACAGTTCTTGATGAAAGGCAATTTTTAGTAAAGGACAACTATTTCCTTCATCGCATTATATTAAATGGATATTTTTATGAACAACAAAAGCATTCTTCACTTTACTATAACAATTACTACTATATTTTCCACTTTATTATTGACAAGCATATTAAGCTTTGCCAGCACCATTCAAAAAGGCAAATTCGAATATGTCTCTGACCTTAGGTTTAAAGATGAGTATTTTTACCGTTGTTTAGCTAAAAATGACAATCAAGTTTTAATGAAAATTGAAGCTGTTGACTGCCCTGATATGAAGATCATGTACGCAGATGAAATACTGTACCTTCCTAACCTTAAAAAACTCAATCTAGCAGATAATCAAATAATGCAATTAGATACTTCAAAAAACAAACTATTAGAAGAACTTAACCTTGCTGGCAATCAACTCTCTAAACTCAATTTAAACGATAATCAAAAACTCAGATTACTCACACTGTCTAACAATAAGATTAGAGACTTAAATACTACAAAAAATACTTTATTAGAAGAAATCACTATTGAAAACAACGTACTTAAAAAGATTAACCTTGCTAATAACGTCAAACTAATACATATAGATATTTCTTCCAATAAACTTCGCAATCTTGATATATCAAAAAACATCAATTTATCAACACTAAATGCTATAAACAACCTCATTACAAATTTAACACTTCCCGAGCTTAACAAATTTATAGTACTAGAAGTAAATAATAATCCTCTTAGCAAAGAAACCGTAGAAACATTAAAAGGGATTCAACTTTCGCAAGGTACGGTTAGATTTTAGGTGAGAAATCTGTTTTGAAGTAGATAAATAATTCATGACTTCTATGCAAAAGTAGGTTAACTTATTGAAAATAAGTGATTTGCCAGGAGTTTACCATGTATAGTGGTGAGTGCCTTTGTGGCACCGTGATGTATCAAGTCAATACAGCCATTTCAGCTATAGAGTGCTGCCACTGCCAAACCTGCCGAAAAGCACACTCATCAGCTTTTGCCATAGGCGTAACAATTGATGCTTCAAGCTTTCAATTAGTTCATGGAGAAGATTCACTCCAAGCATTTGAGTCATCCAACGGTAAGTTCAGGGTATTTTGTAAGCACTGTGGTTCTCATATCTACGCCTATCGGCCACAACAGCCAAACACACTAAGGCTAAGGGCCGCAACCCTAAATACGGACTTAAACCAGTTTTCTATTAAACATATCTATACCGAGAACAGAATTAATTTGGACTGACAGAACTTATCATTAACTCCCTATACAGCTATAGTTAACTGCCCATAAAGATAGCGACTCGCCCTAGCCCTGCATCTCGGTGAACTTGGCCACTATTGATAAGTTCCTACCACCAAACTGCTTGTTACTGTCAATAAGCCATTGCTGATAAGCTGAATAATCTTTAATTTTTAAGTGGAAAATTAAAGCTATCTTTTTCCCATTTGCTTCTTGCTCTAGTTTCTTACCAATGGCCTCTTGAGCAATTGCTGTTAATTGATTCATTTTAAAAACTTATTCCGTAGTAATTAAATAACTTACAATCAAACTGTCACACAATATTCATAACTGGCTAAATGTATATATTGCAAGTATTATATCCAAACCAATAAAAAATATACGATAAAATGTATGTAAACAAACACTCTTGCACCAACTAACGGAAAATACATGGAACAATACCAGTTATTTGAAGCAAATTTAATCAACTTTCTGGCCAGCGATCCCAACGGTTCTCTGGCTCTTGGTATCGCCAAAAACCTCAATGATTTACCCGACCCCTCTCTCGAAAACTGTTCTGCCAGAGCTAAACAAGCGCAAGACTTAATTAATCAAGCTATTCAATTAAAACAGACAACCACCGACTTTGAGTTACTTACAGATTTACATCTATCTGAGCTACACCTCAATAAAATCGTACATCGCTACCAACGGCGTTTTAATGACAGGCTAGAAGTTGCACAACATCCCACTGCCGGTGGTGACATCAGTGAAGGTATATTTACTTTATTTATTGATGACCCAAGACCTGCAGGAGATCGCTTAGAAAATATTTCATCTCGCATTGCTAATATTCCTACCTTTCTGCATAGTATGCTGGGGCGTTTAGACACACCAGTCAAACGCTGGCAAGCAATTGACTTAGAAACTGTTTCAGTATTACCAACCCTCTTTAAAGCCATTACCGACTGGGCATCCGAACAAAAATTCAGTGGTTTAAATGAATTAAAAAAACATATTGCCCAAGCTGATACGGCATTAAATCAGTATCAACGGCAATTAAACCAGTTACCTACCACTGAGCACTTTTCATTGTCTCAAGATGATGCACAACAAGTGATTCGTAATCATGGTATTGAGTTATCGTTCAATGAACTAAAATCACTGTCAGCCGACTTTCTACATAGCACTCAACAACAAATCGAAGAATTAACCCAAATCTTAACTAAAAAGTATCAACTAGCGGCTGATACGACACCCGAAGCACTTCAACAATTTTTAAATAAACACTATCAAGTTGAGCTTATTGACAACAAGCTTCATTCAATCATTGATATTTACAAGCAAGAAAATCAAAAAATTATTGACTTTATTAACCAGCATGATTTATTCCCAGTTTTTGCTGACCAGCAAATGCTGATTGAACAAACGCCTAAGTTTTTAGAGCCAGTCATTCCTGCTGGTGCCATGCGCTCTCCCCTACCCTTACGAGAAGGCACTCGCACTAGTTTGATTCACCTGACATTACGAGATGATTTAATTGATGAGCACAATAAGTTGGGTATTCCAGTGATGATGATTCATGAAGGGATTCCTGGCCATCACTTACAACTCGCAACGAGTACTACCCATACCAGCAAAATCCGTCGCATCCTTTTCGCACCAGAGCAAGCAGAAGGCTGGACTACCATGCTGGAAGACTACATGCTAGATATGGGTTATATGGGAGACTTAACGGATGAAGCGCGCTTCATCGCTAAACGAGAAATTTGCCGAATCGGCGCCAGAGTGGCTATTGACCTGTTTTTCTTAACTGGCGATAAACAATACCTGGATGTAGGCATTCCCTTGAAGAATAAAACTGACGACCCTTTCAGCTTAGCAGGAGAACTACTGCAAGTAGTTACCGGTTTTACCTCTGGGCGAGTTCAAGCCGAGTTAAACTGGTACTCAGCCGAACGGGGTTACCCTATGTGTTATTTGGTTGGTAACCAACTGGTTTGGCAACTAAAACGAGACTTCATAAAAAAACAGCAGTCCTCTTTGTCAGGTAAAAACTTAGACCGAGCTTTTCACCAGGCATTTTTAAGCACTGGTAATATGCCCGTTTCTATAATGAGGGAGGTTTTTGCTCATCAACAACTGATCTGAATACTTGAAAGGGCCGTTAGTTAAAGCAAAGGGGTTCAAAAGTAGCGGTCCTCATTAGGCATTTTTTGCTCTATAATGATAAATAACTAATTTTATCCCCCTGTCATATTCATAAACCGCACTAATTGTACATCACCCGTTGGATCAAAATAATGACGCTCAGGCTTTAAGTCCATAGCCGTTATGATAGTCTCTCGCAATTTATCCTGCTCACCTGGATAACGCCGGATAATATTTTTAAGATCAGCTGAGTGCTCATTACCTAAACACAACAGCAGCTTGCCTTCTGCTGTTACTCTTACTCGATTACAATCCCCACAAAAGTTATGGCTATGAGGTGATATAAAACCAATTTTATTTTGATAACCAGGTATTTGCCAATAACGGCTCGGCCCATTGGTTTCGTAAGCAGAAGACATTAGCTGATATTGCTGCTGGATAATATCTCTAACTTCTTCACTGGTACATAAAGTTAGTCCTCGTTGATGCTCTGAAATAGCACCTAAGGGCATTTCTTCAATAAAGCTGATATCCACTTTATTGGCTAAAGCATAATCGACCAAAGGTAATATTTGATGCTGATTACGCCCTTTCATCACTACAACATTAAGCTTAATTCCTTCAATGCCTGCCTGTTGTGCAGCATGAATTCCAGCTAATACCTTTTCAATGTTACCGGTTCGGGTTAATTGCTTAAATTCGGTAGGATCAAGCGTGTCTAAACTAACATTAATTCGTTTAATACCTGCTTTAGCTAAAGCAGGTGCATATTTAACTAACTGCGAACCATTAGAGGTAATCAGTAACTCATCCAGCCCTGGTAATGCGGTTAAACGCTCAATTAACCAGATGACATTATGACGAATAAGTGGTTCTCCGCCAGTTAAACGGATTTTCTTCACTCCAAGTGAAACGAATGTTTCAGCCACTTGAAGAATTTCTTCCAAACCTAAAATTTTTTGTCTGGGTAAAAATGTCATATCTTCCGCCATGCAGTAAACACAGCGGAAATCACAACGGTCAGTGAGCGAAAATCGTAAATAGGTAATCTTCCGGCCAAAGCGATCAACTAATGGAGAACTCATTATTATTACCTCTTTCACTCCTGACAGTATCTAGTGCTCTATCCTATAATTGAAGGGACAACACTAACAACACTATCTATTACCTATTTTACTGCACTTTAAAAGCCGTATTGATCAATATTATATGACTAGACAAGCTCGTTAAATGGCCAGTATTCAAGCCAATCACCAGGATTAACGTCTGTGTCTGCTGGCACAAGTGCCAGCCCAGTCGCCCAACTTGCAGATGACAGCACTCCTGAGCCTTGCTTAGGATAAGCTACAAGAGTTTGCTCATCTTCATGTACCTGTAATTGCACTCTAAGGTATTCTGCTCGACTACGATTTTTCTTCTTAACAAAGTTAGCTTTAAAGCGATAACTCGCTGGATGGGTATCATGTAAACCTTGCATTTGCTGCAATGCAGGGCGTGCCACCATTAAATAAGTGACTAATGATGAAATAGGGTTTCCAGGCAAACCAAACACGGGCTTTTTATTCAGCTGCCCGTATAGTAGTGGCTTACCTGGTTTGATAGCCAACTTCCATAAATGTACTGTGCCGTTTTCCTGGATCACGTCCTGTACATAATCCTCTTCACCCACAGAAACCCCACCTGTGGTAATGATTGCATCAGCTTGCTGGCTGGCTTTTAATAATGCTTGTTTAGTCGCTTCGTGCTGATCAGGCAAAGTACCGCCATCAATAATATTAAAGCCTCCTTGCTGTAATAGTCCCATTAGGGTATAGCGGTTTGAGTTATAAATTTTGCCATCGGGTAATGGCTGACCAGGTTCAATTAACTCATCTCCAGTGGTAAACAAAGCAACCGTTAAAGGCTTATAAACCGGTACTTGCATAATTCCCACGGAAGCCAGCAATCCAAGCTCCTGAGGTCTCAAGCGTTTACCAGCAGCGACTACCTGCTGCCCTTCGGCAATATCTTCACCAGCATTTCGAATATGCTGCCCTATTCGCCAGCCAGGCTGAACCTCAATCTGATCACTGGTAACCTTCACTAGTTCTTGGGGTATGACTAAATCAACATTGGCAGGAATAAAAGCCCCCGTAAAAATTCTTGCTGCCATACCAGAGGGTAGTGTTCCTGGTTGGTCACCGGCAGTCACTCTTAACCCAACAGGCAATTGAGTAGGCTGGTCAGGGGCTAAGTCTTTGGCATTGAAGCCGTAGCCATCCATTGCACTGTTGGCGGCAGGGGGCACATTTAAAGTAGACAATTGGTCTGCTGCTACCACTTTGTTTACAGCTTCTGCCAAAGACAGCCATTCAACATCTGCCTTATGTTCCAAGGTTTCTTGAATTTGGGCAATTGCCTGGCTCACTGTAATAAGGTTATTCTCTGAGCAGCTCATTAAACTATTTTCTCCACTTTTTTGATTCTACTTTAGCTAAAGCCCTCTAATTGATAGTCAAGCGCAATCCTGCTGCTTTACTTCAATTCGGCAACAAATGACACACAAAGTTGCAAGGGCGTGTCGTGCTATCCAGCTGTGGTTGAATGACTTTTTCCCAACCAGTCCTACAAGCTCCTGTTGACCCTGGTAAACAGAAAATGACTGTATGGTTTGCTAACCCAGCTAGCGCCCTTGATTGAAGTGTAGAAGTACCGATCTCCTCTTTAGAGACCTGCCTAAACAACTCACCAAATCCCGTTACTTCCTTGTCAAACAATACTGCTACTGCCTCTGGTGTACTGTCACGCCCAGTAAAGCCCGTCCCTCCAGTAATCAATACCACTTGTATAGCGTCATCGTAAATCCATTCAGAAACAATGGCACGAATATGGTAGATGTCATCTTTGATAATTTGCCGATGCTTTAATTGATGACCTGCTTCCTGCAAAGCGCTAATCAAGAACTGACCCGATGTATCAGTAGACTCATCCCTGGTATCACTTACAGTAAGCACAGCAATATTTAGTGGAATAAAATCAGTATGTTGATGCACTTTGGTTAATCCTAATCTAAGAGTAATTTAGCCTACCATCATAAATAGATTTAAGCCGGAATCAAAACGAAATGACTTTTATCTATTACGACCTTTATCTATTATGACCTTTTATTGCCTCTAATAACCTCACGACTATTGATGACTTAATTTGATGGCTTATTTTTGTAATAACTTACAACACTATTAGCCAACGTGGTCATCCAGCATAGCCAGCTTACTTTACCTATCCTAGCTTTACAGTTTTAAGCATTTTAGTTTACTGGTTCTTTTTGCATGCATATTGATTTTCGTCAATAGTCACTAACTCATTATCAGTTTCCTCAGGAACCAGCCTGACCTACAATTGAAAGTAAGTTTGAATCCCTGCTAACACGCTATTAGTTGCAACAGCAGCCAGTATTAACCCCATTACCCGACTAATGACACTTGCTCCCGCAGTACCAATCACTTTTTGAATGAGTGGTGCAATAAGTAACAACATCAGTGTTATAAACATGATGAGTACAACAATACCGGTAGTTATAGCCTGATCAATTAACGAAAAACGATGATTGTCAGTCAGTAGCACTACAGCCATCATGGCTCCTGGTGATGCAATGGAAGGGATGGCTAAAGGAAAAATTGCGCTATCAACCCCTTTATTTACCATTTGTAGTTCTTCTTCGGGTTTACTGTCACCAAATATCATCGACAGAGCAAAAACAAATAAGACGATTCCACCTGCGATCTGAAATGCAGATAAAGGAATGGACATCGCCTCTAACAGAATTTCACCAACAACGATAAAAAACAATAAAACCAGGGAGGCTACACCCACTGAAACCAAAGCAATTTTTCGATTATGCGCAACGCTGCCGCCAGCTGTGACAGCTAAAAAAACAGGCAGTGTACCTATTGGATCAATAACAGCCCAAAGTAATACAAACTGCCGTATTAAATCCTCCAACTGAAGCTCTCCTTATACTTCTACCCTTACATCACCCAATCAATCAGCAAGTTTAATAGGGTTAGCAGAATACTCCCCACAACAGCAGGTAAAAATCCCTTTACTTTAATACCTGACACAAAGGCAGCTGTCAGCTGTAGCATAAGCGCATTAATGACGAGCAAAAACAGCCCTAATGTGATAACAGTAATAGGAAAAGCTAAAAAAGAAATCACTGGCTTTATCACTGCATTACATATACCTAAAACAATAGCACCAAAAAATGCAGCACCAAAATTATTGATTTCAACACCTTTAACAAAGTTAGCGACTATTAACAGAAAAATAGATGTTAATAATAAGTGAACTAAAATGGCCAACATATTAAGGGCACCTCGAATACTTGTTTATAGCCTCTGCACAATCGAACAGATTATTGCACAAGACAGCTTGTGAAGTGTAAGGCTGGTTACTTTTCCACGCAAGCCAACACAGTGCAAGAGCTCTTCCGGCAGCGCCTTTTCGGGCTTATTGACTAAAAAACTGCCCTTGATACTGGGTAGGAGAAAGTCCAAGGTATTTTCTAAAGTAGTGCCGCAAATTCATTGCATTCCCAAACCCAACTCTTATTGCTATTTGTTCCACAGATACTGCTCCCTTTTCTAGCTGTTTTTGCGCCAAAGTCAAACGCTGTCGATTAATCCACTCTTTAGCAGACATTCCAAGTGCTTGCCTAAAGTGTCGATCGAAACTACGACGAGACATATGTGCTTGCTCAGCCAAGTCGTTTACTATCAGCGGCTGTTGCAAATGCTCAATTGCCCAATCCAGCGTTGCTGAAAACTGACTATGATGCTTGATAACGGGAGTTTCAACATACTGTGCCTGACCACCACTACGATGGGGCGAGACCACTAACCGACGCGCGACCTGATTAGCAATTACATACCCAAAGTCCTGGCGTATGACTTCGATCCCCAAATCAATCCCTGCGGCACTGCCTGCTGAACAACCAATTTGGCCATCAAACATATACAACACATTATCCTGATAGTTAACTTGAGGATACCGCTGTTGGAATAGTGCAGCATAACGCCAATGGGTGGTAGCACAACGACCATCAAGTAATCCTAACTCAGCCAACAAGAAGGCACCTGAGCAGAACGATATTATCCGCCCTCCTCGGCGATAGAGTTTGACGAGTTGCTGCTTGATCAGCTCTGAGACACCACATTGGTGAGTTGGCCAACCTGGAATAATCAAAGTGTGATAACTAGATAAGCTTGTCACTGGTTTTGCTGACATTAAGAAGCCACCTGTTGCTGCAACAGGTGATTTGTCAAAAGTCACCACCTCAGCCCTATACCATTGATCATACTCAGGACGCGGTAACCCAAATAGCTCAATGGCACAGCCAAACTCAAAAGTTGCGAGCCCTTGATAAGCTAAAATCGCGACTTTATACATCTCACTCATCATCTATCGTTTATCATTGTTCTAGCCTGATATGGCTTAAACTTAATGTATATTGTCTTTTAAGCCAATTTAATAAACAACTTTCGCTGAGTAGGATAAGGACATGAACCAAAAAGGAGAAACAACGTGTCATCAGTATCCAGGCTACCAGCTGCCCCTAGCGATCAAACACTCGCCCATTTTCAAAGTTTATTGTGCGGCCTCCCCATTGCAATGCAACAGAAAAAGCCGCTATTCGACTCGCCTAACTCAACTACCCAGTGAAAAAAATGATTGGTAGTGTTCGTGGTTTGATCAATGAGGGGTTCGCTTTAGGGCACCTCTAATAAATTAAATAAAAAAGCTCCTGCAATGAAATATCTTTATTGCAAGAGCTTTCTATTCTAGCTGCTAGTTATTTAGCTCCAACCATCCTATATAGAGTATTATCTTTTTTAACCAATTGATGCCAACATGCACCTAGAATATGTAAAGCCAAAATGGCAATCATAAAATATCCAGCAATATAATGAACTTCATGCGCAACGCCAGCTAACAAACCATTAATTGGTCTTTCAGTTGGTGCCACACTATCAAATAGTGAAAAACCAAAGAAAGGCACACCATACCCCCCGGCTGCAGATGAAATAACTCCTGATACCGGCATGATGATTGTGCAAATAAGTAAAACAAAATGTGCTAGTTTCGCAAGTTTATTCATTACTACTTGCTTATTATTCAACGCCTTTGGAAATCCTTCCTTAATGCGCCACACAACCCTGGCCATAGCCATTAACAAAGCCAGCACACCAACTGATTTATGCCAGGAGTACCAATTAAAATCTTCAAAATAAGTCATATAAACGCCAGAGGCCAGCAAAAAAATCATTATGATAGCAACAATCCAATGAAGAGAAATTGTTGTTTTACTTAACTTGTCAGCCCCTTGAGCTAATTGATTGGAACTAGGCATATAGTACAGCTCTCCTCAACAGAATAATATTGTTATTCAGACTTGCTTGGTAGACTACCTTACTTTCCTGATGATAAGCTGACTTTTTAAAGCATCTTATTTTAATTAGGATATAATTTTGGGCATCTCTACTATCAATAAGGTAAATTAAACTTACCTTTTCATAGGACCCATCATTTCAAACCAACCAGTTAGTTATAAAATAGGAAATTATGATTACTCTGCGCCCAATGATACAGCATGAATTTGGTGATTTTCATGCCAATGAAATAAAAGAATATGCTGAATGGATAACACATGCATACAAATTACCACCTGAAAGAGCACTAGCTACGGCCCAAGAGCAGCTTTCGTATAAGTACAAAGATGGCATTGATACAAAAGATCAGTACATTTATATAGTAGAAAATAGTAATCAACAAAAAATCGGTATTGTTTCTTATTCAATCATATAGTGCTTCACGTTTACAAAGAAAATGAAGTCGCTCAATCCCTATACAAAAAACAAGGTTATCGAGTTATAAGCCATATAATGGCGAAACAGCTTAATTATACTCTTCGCGAATGATTTCTAGGTTTTGTTATGACCACCATGGATGGTGAGAATGCAGCTAAAAACGAATAATGATAGGTATAATAAAAAAAATTGATCATTAATGCTACTCTCAAACCAATAAATCTAATAAAATAAGTAAACTTATTTTATTATAAGTAGAATCAATAAATGTTTAAAGTTGCTTTACTTAATACTATTCTTATATTCACTGCTACAGCTTGTAGTAACTCAAGTAATTCTATTCATGATATTTGCTATCAGCAAGAACATATTTGTAATCAAGTAGCAAATAAAGAAAGATGGCCTAGAAGAAATAATAACGAAGGGTTTGAGTACAAATGGCATCAACTACAACTAACCTTCCCCTCAAGTATTTCAGAAATGAAGCAAATCAACAACTCAGCAGTATTGAACTACCCCGAAAACACTTCGATCAAAGTGACTCCTCTAATCTTATTTAACACACCACTTCCGCCATCCATATATCAATCAACACATAACTCAGTATCATTGAATCAGTTTCAAGTTGAATTTCAACTAACGCTTAATGACCTACCAAAAACTATTGACAATTATGTAGAAGAAGCTGTATGGAAAAATGGGTTATTTGGTAAAATACTCAATGCAGATCAAAAAAAATGGTACTACTCTAATGAGTCAATCAATGCTTACATCTATCAGCATAACCAGCAGCACCATATAGCAATAATTACCCATAACAAAATTGCCCAGCAAGCACTAGAAATTATTATAAAGGGAGACTCAGTAAAAGTGGAAAATATTATTTCAACTATACAACCTAACAAAATCCAATAGCTGCTGATTAGCCTTCTATCAATAATCGAGTAGCCATCTTTTAGTCAGTTACAATACTTAATTACCAATTACTTCTATAACGTAGTGAGTTATATTGTTGCTTTGACCAGCGAGCATCACTTTCAAGACGATAAATCCTGTGTTGTAACTGTTGTTTTTTATCCCTAATATTATTTAATTCCTGTAGTATTGCTGAACGCTGCGCCGAAGTTAATCCCTCTTTGACTAATTTTCTTTCTTTTTTTCTAATATCTTCATCAAGCGTTTCAAGCTTAGACTTTGCATGCCTTAAGTCATCACGAATATCTTCCCATTCTTTTTTTGCCTGATAGACTTCTTTCCCTCTCCTATAGCCAGCTAAAAATAAAGATTCAGACTCGTAAGGGCAAACGCCTTTATAGCTATTGCCTTCAATACCTTCAGCATACCCTTTTGCTTCAGTGCAATACTTTTCAAGTCCTGAGCGTCGTCCCAATCGATAGTCTTCTAAAGTAGGCGTTACGCCATACTCAGCACAAGCTTCACGATAATCACCAACTCTTGATGATAATTGCCCATCAGCACCATCTTCATAACCAACGGTATACCAGTCTGCCGTCAAGCATTCTTCTCTTGACATAACACTACAAGCAGTAAGTTGTACTATTGAAGTAATCAATACTAGTTTTTTAACTAATTTCATTGGTCACCCTTTTAGCGTTTGGCGTTGATAAGGACTCAACTGCCAAAGCATAACATAATTAATGCACAATAGTTATCAATCGCTGTCAGCAAGTTGTTAGAAAGCCTCTTAAAATATAATGATTATCATCTACAATATTTACTTATTTATTGCCCATGGGTCTTATAAAGCAATTTAATTGAATCACATCTACGTAATAATACTTATTCAGCAAGTATAGTTTACCAAGCAGTATAAGAATATAGTTATAGCAACACTCATAGCGTTATAAATATAACTCTATAAGAAATACAAAGACTCCATATATAGTCAATACGAATGGTTTTTAGGTGCGGCCATCAAATGACAATAGCCCCATGATCCTATAATAATAGGTGATTGCAGTGAAGAGTGAAGACAGTTAAATGCTCCTCGGCAATTGCTCCTGCATTGCGCTAATACATGACATCCATGTCATAATGCATAAACTACATTCCCACCATCCATGGTGGTCATAATAAAACCTATAAATCATTCGTGAAACGTATAACACGAATAACATAAAACCTGAGAAACAATTTTATTTATGATATTTCTCACACTTTAATGTAAGCAAAGTGTAAATAGACTTATTCAAAAAAATACAAATAATTACAATTCATTATCGCTCAACTAATTGAGCCTTCAAAAATAATTCTTCATTGATTGGCGCAAAACAATGAAAACAAAACTTTGTTTATTAGCATTAATAACAAACTCATTAGTAGCTGAATCAACAGTTGCGGATACTGCTTCCACTAACCCAATGTTTGGCGATACAAAAAACCAAGTCATGTTTCATGGCGGCATGAGCTTTCGCGGTAAAGGATTTGAAAAGCTATATTTTGGTGGAATTTCTTATAGCCAGCCTGATACCTTTTTTCGTCTGCCAGCAAGAAACAATCTTGAATAAGGTGTCTTCCGAGGAAAAAGCTCCAAAAATGACCCCTCTAATAAAAGTTTTAAAGATGATGTAGACTTAAGCCAGTATGATTTAAATATGTTTGGTATATCGAAAGATGTCGCATTACTTAGCGGCACTAATGCTTACCTTACTCTAGGTTTAGGTGCTTATATTAAAGATAATGATACCAACCGTATCGGATCTAAATTCACTTTTGGTGAACGCTTAGCCGTTGGCTACCGCTTCAATAATGGTGTTGCTTTAGAGCTTTATGCCAGACACTTTTCCAACGGCTCACTCACTAAAGAAAATAGCGGTCAAAATTTTGCTGGTTTAAGTGTTGGTTATACATTCTAAACTCATAACCATTTCCCTCACAACAACAATACTCTCCTAACAACATGTCAAAAACAAGTCCATTATTTTCGTAATGGACTTTATCTTTTAAAGCTTATCTTACTCTCCTAACTGAGCTATATCTTAAGATTAAGTTGATAAATTAATTTTAAATTAACTCACCAAGATCACACTAGCGTGTAAAGATAAAATTTACAAAAGTAAAAATGCAAAACAAGCCAACATATTAACTAACCACATAATTAAAATAGCTTGCACTAACATACCATAGAATATCTCCAATAAAGTTAAGGATAAAATATGAAACTTAATAAACTAGCTTTTATAGCAACGACCACCCTTGCTCTTAGCTCATTAAGCCAGGCCAATGGTTATTTTGATAGTGACTCTTGCTTTCAATCAGATAAAGGTTTTTCAGAGTGCAGCAGCTCAGCTAGCTGGAATAGCTCTAACAAACACTCATCAAAAAAAGTCAACTCAACTAAAGCAAAACACTGGAATAGCCGAACTAAAAGTAATGATGACTGGTTTAACCAATCCTGGCCTTCTAATAATTGGCCAAGTACTAACTGGCCAAAACCGAATTGGCCAACAGATAATAACTGGCCTACTGATAACAATTGGCCCTCCCCTGGCGATGCAAATTCTAAAACTAAGTTATGTCAATCTATTCAGAAAGTAGACAAGCTCGCCAATTGGAAAACCACAGGTACAGCAAAGCTTTCAGAAGCCAAGCCCAGTACTTTATGTAAAGATAAAAATGAGTTCCATCTAACTAATACTTATGCCAGTGGTGGCGAACTTCAATATCAATTAAAAGAAGCCGGTAATTATCAGTTAGAAATGGTAGTTCATGGTATTAACAATCAAACAGCGACAATCAATGTCTATGCATGTGGCAGCACCAGTCGAATTACTGTATCAGGAAGTAATTCAACAGGTCGAGTCAATAGCAGTGTATATAACAACTGTGGCAATATTCGAATTTTTGCTGATGATCCTGCTAGTACGATTGTTATTGATAAATTGAAAGTGAGTAAAAAATAAAGAATTAGGATAACTACTACATATATGATAAGTATCAATAATTGATACTTATCATATATTCATAATTAACCTTAACCTAAAGAGCCTTTTATGAAAAATCACTTATTGTCAAGCTTAAGTCTTGCTTTTCTTGTTACTTGCAATGCAACAGCATCTGAAAATACTGGAGGCTCGAATAAACTCAGCCCCAAATTAATTAATGAAACAAACTTTAACTTAAAAAGCAAATTTAATTACCCCAACATTGCAGGACAGCTTAAAAGAAAACTGGAAACGACTAGAAAAAATTCAACGATAAAAATTTCTATTAAACTTTCAGACAGTCTGATAAATAGCAATAATACGAGCTTTGAAGATGAAGCAAAAGATATTTTAAACTCAGCAGGTATCCGTTATAGTAATTTTAACATGGTAGGAACATCACCATTATTTACAATAGAAACTACATATGAGGATATCATTAAACTGAGCAACTCTTCCAAATATATTTATATAGAGGAAGTTTCATCCAATACAGGAATTTTATCAACAAAGAATAGAAGTTATCGTACTTCATTTACCCAAAGTGACTATAGGCACACCAGCTTCAAAGATCTTACTGGAAAAGGTGTTACTGTAGCTGTTATTGATTCTGGCGTAGCCAATGTCCCACAATTGCCTAATGTTTCTCACTATTGCTTTTCTAAGCATATTGATAAGAAAGGAGAGCCATCCAATTGTCCACAAAATTACCCAACTGAAGGAGGCAGTGCTCGTACCATAGATGGCAAACAAGATAATCATGGTACACATGTAGCAGGAACTATTGCAGCTAAACCTCTTAAGGAAGGAGCCCCTGCTGGAATGGCCTATGATGCTAAAATTATCAGCTTACGTTCTTTACATAAAAAAGGCAATGGATCTCGCCATGACACTATTGAAGCATTAAATAAGATTGCATCAGACATTCCTGATGTGGATATCATTAATATGAGTCTAGGTAGTAGCATTTATTCTGCAGAAAATTGTGATGGTTTGTTATCAGGACATCTAGTTGATTATAAAAAAGCTATTGATAACCTAGTAAATAAAGGGGTAAAAATCGTAGTCGCTTCTGGTAATAATTACCAAAAAGGATATGTTGGCTTTCCAGCTTGCCTTCAAAATGTAATTTCTGTTGGCGCAATCTATCCAACATCAGGAGCAGACGACTATACAAATGAAACTTATAATAGTGGAAATATCACAGACTATACCAATTTATCTAAATATGTAACAGTCTTAGCACCAGGCCATGAGATAGAATCAACAAATGCAAACTATGATAAAGATGACCCCACCTCTTTAAAAATAAAATCATCAGGCACCTCTATGGCTACTCCTTACGTTTCAGCATGTATAGCTAGAATGCTAGAGAGAAATCCAAAATTAACAACGACTGAAATAAAAGACATTTTCAAATATTCAGTCAAACAAGGAAATAAGAAGAACGACTACGACATTAATACACCTACGCTAAATTGTGATGATGCACTATTACTAACGCCATCCTCTAGAATTTAGCTACTAAATAATACCATAATCTTAAACATACATTCTGGAATATAATATGAAGCCAGCCATAAAATTCAGCACTATTTTTTTTATAGCATTAAACTGCTCTAACTTAAAGGCAGTTACTGTAGATGAAGTCAAGAATGAGTTATCACCAAACCTAAATAAATACAGCAAACTCTTAATCAATGATATTGCCAATTCAAGTGATTATAAAAATGAGCTTTATAAAGTATGGATTGAAATTAATTTCAATCTTCCTGACAAAGAAAAAAAAGAGCTAGTAGAACTAGTAAATAGCAACTACCTAATTGGTTTGAACTATGAAAAACATATAAAGGGTCCTATTTATCGTGAGTATATGGCTCTTGATATTGATACTCTAAAAAAATTTGCAAATCATCCAAATATATTAAATATAATTGCAAGCCCAGAAGGAAGAAATATAAAAGTAGCTGTATTTACTACAGGGATACCGAGCAACCGACCCGAAATAGAGCATGTGGATGAACATTGCTTACTACCACTTTATGATATGGAAGGTTTTGACCCAGATTATGATGATGGTTTGTATGAGCCAGAAGATAAAAAATATCAAAAGAAATCTTCATGTCCATCAGGATCAAGTCGTCAATCTGGTAAAGGCGCTGCATATAATATTGATAATGCTAGCTATATGGGTGCAGAGATAGTAAGCAGTATAGCAGCCAAAAAGTACAAATCAGGTAGTAAAAAAGAATCAATCGCCAAAATTGGCAGTGCCTATCTTAGTGATATAAGCGTCTATAACGTGCATCATACAATTTATAGACCAAATAACTTATATGGAAGTGAGTTAGGCCCTGATGGTGGAACTTATGACTGGTTAGGTATTAAAGAAGGTTTATTAGAATATGTAAATAACCCCAATAAAAAAGTAGACATTATTTATTTACCAAGTTTATATTATAGAGGTGTTAAGGGTAGTGATTGCTCTGAACATTCTGTAGTTCAAAATAGTGAAAACACTTTCTTCCAAATAAGACAAGCCATTAATGACCTGATAGCCCGTGGTGTTGTAGTAGTTACTCCTACTGGTAACAAAGGCTACACAGGGCAAACTGCTTTTCCTGCATGTTTACCTGAGACAATATCAGTTACAGCCCACTCCCCCATTAATCTTCCCATCTTTTTTATTGATGATAGAGGTCTATTAGGTACACCTAGAGTAGGAGATTGGCTTAATAGTCCTTATACTGCTAATGTACCAATGCCTTTTGCCAACATCAGTAAAAATACAACTATCTCAGCAGAAGGAATTCCTATTAATTACGTCCCTACAATAAATAAGCTTGATGCAGAAGCAATAATTTCTGCAGGTAATAAGGAATATTTTAGTGCATCAACTCATTTAGCTGCTGCAGAAACCCTTTCCTGTATAGCTAAATTAAAAGAAATAGAACCGTCTCTTAATCAGCAGGCTATCAAAAATTATCTCACTAAAAATAGTTATGGTTATACCTATAAACCAGGTGATACCCTAAATCCTGTACCACTACTTAATTGTGATGCAGCAATCGATGACTTATTAAGTCGGTAAAATTTAGTTTTCTAGATGCAGTACTAGAAATCTGATAATTATATATCAGAACTTACTTAAACCACCTATTTTTAGGTGGTTTTTTTAATTTTACCCCACAGAACAATTTGTAAAAAGCACTAAAAATTGAAAAAACTTAGCAACCAGTTAATCAATATTGATAAAACCTAAAGGAAGAGACAATGCAACTAAAACCTTTATTTATAGCAATTTCACTAACAGCATTGAGCATGAATAATGTTTATAGTAATTCACAGCATAGTATAGTATAGAGTCCCCTACTGACACAAATAAAAACTCTTATTTACAGGCTAACTCAGAGCTTCTTATTAGCACCGATATTTTACCCAATATAAATGCAAGAATGGATCAAATTCTTATAGATCATTTTACTTCAGTTGGGATTACTGATCCCCAAGATATCATTGTAACAGCTGGATACCAGACAGAAGCAAGTGGTGTTTTTGTGACTCAAAATACTGCTTATGCTCAGTCAGGCTGGATACCATCGGTTCGGCCAACGGTTTACCAATGGAAGAGAGTCCCATTGCTTGAATTAGCTAAGACACGGGCCTTTGGCAGCTCGGCTCCTGCAAAAAAACCTGCATTAGTTGGTGCACATAAAAGCGGACAGCCCTTATTTCCAATTCCCCCCAGCGATCCCAATTCCTTACACCTAGAAGCAAAAGATAAACATCAGAAATGGCCTGATATCGACAAAATTAAAAAGGCATTAAAAGATTCAACGAATATTTTAATAAAAGACCACAGTCTTATTGATTTTTCTAAGATACGCTGGAAACAACGCTATGGACTACCAAAGAGTGTACCTCCTACCGCTTATATTCAATGGGTCACTAACACTGGTACCGCCGCGGAGGAAAATCAGCGAGCAAAAACAGGGAATAGTAGAATAGTTTCTGATATGTCAGATTTCAAAATATGGCATGTAGATCAACCCGCTATGAAATTTAGTAATGAAGCTAGAAAAGCATTTCTTCGGGTAATGAAAGCAGAATCCCTTGATGCTTCTGACTGGGCCTATATGATTCTTACCCAGGTGAAAGCGGAAACGACTGCAACTCTCGAAAGGTATTACCCTGATCAATTACTATACTCAGCACAACTAGCCTATCGTTCAAGTGGAGCAAATCCAGAAACCGGAGAATTGTCTCCAGAAGAAATGCAAGTGATAGAAAAATTCCATAGTGGTAACCCAGAGATTATCACTTATATCCCAGATTTAGCTGCACAAGGTAACGCTCCTGCGACACCTAGTAAACACCATGCTCTCATCACTGATGAAGCTGCCAGAATTTATATTTGGCATTTTAGTAGTGGACCAAAACAGGGAATGCGTGGTGGCTTTTCTACCAAAGAGGCAGCTTTAGCCTGGTATAAAAACTGGCTAATTAATACTACAACAAAGGCCGAAGTCTATCCTTATTATGCTCAATCATATTTACAAATGGGTACAGAAATAGAGCTTAATTTAAAAAATATTGGGAGAAAAGTTGACTACGGTAAGGCTATGACTAATCAATTTTTTCGAGTTGCCCTCACCGATATTGACACTAGTTACAAACAGCGTAGCGAACAGCATACAGAAAACCTAAAATATTGGTTCGATTTCACTTCTAATATTGTAGGAATTTTAGGTGTAGGTATTTCAGGTAAACTTTCAAAAATAGTAGATATGGCCGTGGTCGCAGGAGGAATTGGTGTTGGCGGTATTACTATTATAAATGCTGATAGCCCTAATGAAAAAATTGAAGGAATTGGCTCAATCATTGAGTCAGTGACTGACACCCTAGAAGCTACTGGTGTAGGAAACAAATTAGCACGTCAATCATCAGTGATGAAAAGCTTATTCCGAGGTGGATCAGCCAAACTCTATCAGTATGCTGCTCAGGGGTTAAAAGTAAATGGAGCAGCCTCAATTATCTTTGAAAACAAAGCATCAATTAACTTACAAAGTACTCTCAATCAAATCTGGGACACTACTGGAGAAACAGTAAAATCTGTTCACAATGCACGCAAGTATATTATTGAAAAAGGAAGCAAGAAATTACACAGCATTTTCTACCAAGGAAAAGCCTATGCTCGCTTCCCATATGGCTTTTGGTTCAATAGTAAACTTGATGCATCTTCTTTACAGGTTGTAAGTGGCTCTTCTCAAAGCTCATTGCCTGCAATCTATTCAATGAATGAACTAACTCAAATTGGTGGTGAAAACTCAGTGATTCCGCAAGAAATTACTCGAGCTGCACGAATTGGTGCTTCGATATCTGGAGGAGCGGAAGCAAAGTTTGCAGTGTCAGTACGCTCCGAAGACCAATCTGTTAAGTGTATTGAAAACGCTCGCGTCGTTAGATTAACAAATGGTAGTTTTGCAGTTGCAGCTCCTCGCCTTCAAGGTTCACAAGCGGATGTATTAGTTCTTCTAGGAAATTATCAAAATGGTGCTTTCGATAAAACTTCACTATATGTCAGAAAGAAACTAAATAGTGTGCCTGAAGTATATGAACTTACTTTCGATTATGCTAAAGGACGTGGAGGAGCACGTACAAACCGCTTTGGTACTATGATAAGTGAGGAAGATAATGTTGTTTCTAATAAAATCACTGAGATGTTTAATGACAATCCACAATTGATTACTAGTCAGGTTCCTATTGAAATTGACAACTTAATTGGCCCAATGGAAACAACTATAGTTTCAGGCTCTAGAATACAACGGATTGGCCAAAGTGGTTATTTCACCATAGATTATTTAAGAGGAGACAAAGGACATAACTCTGGCGTATTACGTTGGGTTAATAACCCAGAACTATCAGAAATTGATAAAAAAAATGTGATAGGTGGATACTATATTCCGTTTACACCAGATAGGTCACAAGGAGGACTTGTAGGTTATGTAGATATACCTAAAACTAACCCAGAATATAACTTTGCATTTACACCAGGATTAAATGGCTGCTCCATTATAGTTACCAAACATCCAACCGATCAAACAAAACTAAGGGTTTATCATGACTCTGATCCAGAAGGAAAAAACTTCAAAAACGAAGGAAAGCCGTATAGTGATGAAGATATTCTATTAAGACTCGATGACGCTATTTATAATACTAATGACAAAGGAGGTCGTAAAATGAATGAGTTTTTTGCTAACAACGCTAATGATAAACGTGGCGCTGGATATTTTAATTTTGTGTATTTAAACTATGATGACCAACGTGGTTGGGTAGTTACTAGCAAAACTGTTTTCCAAGAAAAAGAGGCTCAAGGCCCTTCTACAACCAAAATTAATAAACATATCCCTAATGACTTGCTTTATTCACAAGTTATTCCAACGTCATCACCACAATATACAACTTTTGAAGTTGCAGATAGTAGTAACGATAATCACTCTAAAAAGTTTGAGGGTTGGAACAGTGAGGATGGACGCTTTTTTTATAAAGAATCAGGAACAACCAAACCGTGGGTGTATGAGAATAAAGTTAAGTCTGGATCAAACTTAATACCTGGCAAATTTCAGCAAGCATATATCGATGAAATTAGGAAAACTAATCCTAGCTTTAAACCACCTATTTTTACCTATTTTGATATAAGTGAGCTTTAAACCAATAGAAATTTAGATAATATAAATTGCAAACTCCGACAGCCACCTATTTTAGGTGGCCTCTTTTATTATTTTCTATCCCTTTTCCTACAAACAGATGGCAAATACTCATTAGTAATGTCTGTTTTATTTTCTCCTATCGCTTCCATACCATCAACAGCATAATCATAACCACATAACCAAGAAATAGGGCTAACAGGGCTACCTTTCACTACAGCGGGTCTAAATGTCAGCACTTTCCCTTTAAGGGGATTGCCTATTTTATTACCAAGTGTGACATAAATTGCTCCATTAACAACCTCGATACTAACCACTCGATTGCCTATCATTTTATCTGGCTTAGGTAAACCTGCGTCCTGATTATTAATGGGAAATTCTTTACGATCATTATAATACTGAGTGACTCGATCTCTTGCTGTTGCTACTAAACTGATAGCTTCTGCTACTTCACTACGCCGTACATAATCTTGGTATTCAGGTATAGCAATAGTAGATAAAATGCCAATAATAGAAATGACTATCATTAGTTCAATTAAAGTAAATCCTTTTAAGTTTTTCATGCTATTTTTCCTAACCAAAATATTGGCCCGTACAAGTTTATAAAAATCCAAGCCACTGTTATCACAAACAAAATTGCTACTACAACCACTATTTTTTTTATATAGTTTTCACATTGCCTTATTAGCTTACTACCTTCTTGATTGAATAAAACTCCCATCTCATTACTAAGCACCAACCCTTTATTTTTAAGGCTATTTAAATGACCAGTTATTGAATGAGATTTAGCTTCAGCAACATCTGAGTTCATCTTCAACGGATACTCTATAATTTCTTGAATGTTCTTATGTGTTTTTTTTTATAGACTTAGGTATGATAAACAGTCTAGCCTGATTTGAAAAATGAGAATGAAATAGCTGCCCTATTTGATATGTGATCAATAATGATACTCCCAGTAGTAGTATTACTCCTAACAGAGCTATTGAATAGCTTTCAAAAAACCAGTTCATATCGTCAATAGGGAATCCTCCCGCCTGATAAAATGCCTCAAGAAATACAGGAAAAACCTTAACTCGATATACAAAGCACAGTAACAAAAACAAGGCGCAAACAGCCATAAGATAAATAATGATTCCTCTAAGTCGTGAGGGCATAGCAAGTTTATTAGAGAAATCAGATCGCGCATACAACTCTAAAGCCTTACGCTTCTTTTCTACATCCTTTTCGAGTTGGATAGACTTTAATAAGAAATCTTCTATACTACCAAGTTTAATTTTATTGCCATAAAACTCAATATTTCTTGACTTTATTAATTCATCATAACAGTCATCAAAACTGTTATTATTTTTCATACCATCATTAACTATTCGGCAAATATAATGAAACCTTCCCCAGCTCATTACTTCCTCCCAGTAAATTATTTATATGCTATAAGCACACTTTAGCAATTTATATAAAATCCTCAATAATCAAGCAGCAACTAAACCTAAAATAAAGGGCACTACTAATAACTTTCAATACTTTAAATAATAACGACAAAAAGCTAAAAGTTACCATCTATACTATAAGCACCTCTAAATTTCGCCTTCAAAGCAGCGTATGAACATTCTGAAAATTGTTTTGTTGATTACAATGGTAACCTCCACTTGTATGGCTAAAGAAAACCTTATTTTAGCGGGTGGAGAATGGCCTCCATACGTCTCTAAAGAGCTTAATCATTACGGAGTAACTCCCCGTATTATTACTGAAATATTTTCTTCATTTGGGGTTAAGGTTCAATATCAATTTCATCCTTGGTCACGATCGCTAGAAGCTGCTCGTCAAGGCATAGTTGATGGAACCTTTTTATGGTATAAAACACCTGAGCGAGAGAAAGATTTTTACTATAGCAAATACCCTATCGGACATATTACATTTGTGTTTTTCCACTTAAAAAGCACCCCTTTCACCTGGAAAAATTATAGTGATTTAAGAGGCTATAGAATTGGTGCTACTATCAGTTATCATTATGGTGAGCAATTCATACAGGAAGAAAAAAAAGGGAAATTGCAAGTTATTCGAGTTAAATCCGATGAACAAAATTTAAAAATGCTGCTCAAAGAGCGTATTGATATCTTCCCCCACGACCTTAGTGTTGGATATTTTGAAATCAACAAAATCTTCCCAAGATCAACTGTCCATATGTTCACCAACCATCCGCAACCATTAAAAAAAGAGAATACCTACCTATTATTATCCAAACAGAATAAAAATAACAAACAATTAATCAAACTATTTAGTGATGCACTCTATAAGTTTACCCAAGCAGGTAAATATGAGCAGTACTATTATGATGACTTAATCAAAAATGTCTATACAATAAAAAACAACTAGCCTATCAATATAGCTAAAGATCAGAGTATACATAAGTAAAAGCTATCCTAATCAGCTTATCGTCAGGATCAGATGGTAATTTATCATTACCATCCACTTATAATCTTTACGGAGTTCAAGCATGTCAATAAAGAGAATGATTTTTCGATTTCTAAAAATGGCACTAACATTATTTTTAGTCAATAATTGTTATGGGAATGAACAAGACATAATTCAACTATCATTACAAGGTAATACAACAGCAATTCAAAAGTTATTAGACAGCTCAAAATCTAATATAAACATAAAATCACCTAATGGCGACACACCATTACTAATTGCCGCAAGAAAAGGTAATTTAGAACTATTTGATCTGCTTATGAAGCATGGAGCAAATATCAATGTACTTGATAAAAATAATAGGGATATTTTAAATATTGCTGCTAAAAATAGGAATCCAGAACTAGCCAAGCTTGCTTTAAGCCATGGTATAGACCCGACTATGATTACATCTCGCTACCAAGGTTCAGCGCTTATTTATGCTTCAGCACAAGGCGAAGTTGAAATTGTTACAATGCTACTTAACGCGAAAGCTCCAGTAAACCGTATCAATAATATAGGTTGGACTGCTCTTTTAGAAGCCATCATTTTAGGTGATGGCAGTAAAAATTATATTGAAATTGTCAGGCATCTATTAGCAGCAGGTGCAGATAAAACAATAGCAGATAGGTCAGGTAAAACACCCTTAATTCATGCCAAAGAAAAAGGCTATTCTGAAATAACCCAGCTATTGCTTAAGTAGAATGTCTTATCTCCTCTAACAAAGCTGATTAAATTCTTAAGCACTCTGTTAGAGGGTTAACTAGACAATAAAAGTCTAGAAGGGTATTGGTGCTTTGCTATAGTAGTTACATATCTTTTTTTAACTTAGCATATTTTTCAACCAAACCACAACTTTCAAGCCACCCAAACGACTTTCACCAATAGTTACAGCACCACCGTAAAAAGCTGCAATTTCATTAATTATACTTAATCCAAGTCCTGCTCCCTGTATCCCATGGCCAGGTATACGATAAAATCGCTGGACTAATTTCTCCCTGTAATTTTCCATTACTCCAGGCCCAGCATCTTCAACAATAATTTTTACTTGCCCATCTTCCACTTCACAAGTAAATTGAATTTGCACTTTACCACTGTTAAGGTTAATACCATAACGCAATGCATTTTCAATTAAATTACGACATATCATTTCCATCGCTAGTGGATCGGCACAAACCTTGATTGAATTGGCACCTTGCATCTGACAGTCACAGTGGTTATGATCAACTATTAATTCTGCAATCACCTGACGAAACAACTCACACACATCAAATTTTTCAGACTGGTTAGCCAGTGCATTCGAGTTATTTGTTTTCGCTAAGCTTAAAAATTGATTCGCTACTCTTACAACTCTTAATGCAGCATTATTCACTTTATTAAAGTCAGAGCTTACATTATTATTTAAATAACCGAGGCTTTGCATTTGAGCAACTAAAGCTGTAACAGGCGTTCTTAGTTCATGAGTACAAGTATCTAAAAACTGCCTCTCTTTTAATAGCTGAGCTTTCATATTGTTGATTAATTGATTCAAGGCACATACAAGAGGTAACAACTCTTTTAATACTGATGATTCAGGCAAAGGGGGAAGCTTCTCAATAGATACACTTGATACTTGCTGGGTTAATAAATTAAGTGGTTGCAAACCTGATCTGACTGCATAATGCATTGCCAGCATAGCAATGCCAAAGATTATCAGTAACGGAACAAAAATAAGAATAACTAAGCCTCGAACAGCATGTTTTCTTTCAGAATCTCTAAGCCCTACTAATACGCAAGCATTATTTTGACAAGCTGTACTAATAACCCATTTATGCTTGTTTATTTTAATGACATAAGTTTCTTTTTTCGCTGGTTTTGAAAAAGTTACGTCGCCCTGCTGAATAACCAGCTCATTTTCACGCCATCCCAACAATAATAAACTAGGTTGTTGTTTTAATTGTAAGTTTCTAATTTCTGGTTGTAAAACAACCCCAATCCACCTTTCTGCCATCAGTTGAGTTTGGTGTTGAAAAAACTCCCGGGTTTTATACCAAGCAATTCCTTTGGAAAAAATCACCTCTATAAACCAAGCAGCTGTTAGAACTAGTGCAACTCTAAGTAATATACGGCCCTTTAATGAGCTTGATCGAACTTTGGAATTAAATAACCGATTCCACGCATTGTTTTTATTAGGCTGGGCCATAAATGTTTTCTCAACTGCGAAATATATACTTCTATAGTGTTTTCTTCGATATCCTGATCCCAGCGATAGAGGGCATCAATAATCTGCTGTTTGGTTTTTACACGCCCCTGTGACTCCAATAAATATTGAAGTAAGCGAAACTGTCGTAAGGGAATAGTGACAAGCTGTCGATCCAACAATACTTGCATTTGCCCTGGATCTAATGTCAGTGGACCATACTCAATGACAGCAGCAGCCCTACCCATCCTTCGCCTTAATAACGCTCTGATACGAGCAATCAACTCATCCATATTAAATGGCTTAACCAAATAGTCATCAGCACCACTATCCAAACCAAGCACTTTATCTCTTGGTTCATCCCTGGCTGTTAGCACTAAAACGGGTAACTCCATGCCATCACCTCGTAACTCACATAAAAGAGCTAAACCATCTCCATCAGGCAACCCTAGATCTAAAACAATCAATCCTACCCCCTGGTCTACCAATGCTAACTTAGCATCTTTAACACAAGTTACATGCTCCATTTGTAGGGCTGCCTTATTCAGCCCCCTAGCAATACCATCTGCGATCATTACATCATCTTCGACTAATAGTACTTTCACTACACAACCTATTTTTATATCGTGCTTGACTCAAATACTTAATCAGGCCCCTTGTATATTTTTCTCAACCTGATGAAATATCAAAACTAGGGGTATTATACTTACTTAAGCTGATGTCATACTGATTAATGACGGGGTTATTCTTCAGGTAATTTACAGGTGCAAATATACTACTATGGGGCAAATAACAACACTAATACCAAACAAATCCTTGTAACTTTACAAATTCTTTACACTTATCGTCAACGCTTAAATTCCTTCTTCTGCTATTGATCGGTCTACCTGCAAAAACTCTATAGGTGCTCCATTATCCTCAATAAAAGCAACTATAACACCAGGACTTGGGCTATTAGGCTCAATAATCACATTTTTACCTTCAATTGCTTTATAAATATCGTAAGCGCCAAACCAATCACAGGTGTTTTTTAACGAACCAATCAGTGTAAAATAACTATGGCTCTATATCAGGGCAATTGCATATAAAAATACAACAAAATCAGTATAATAGAATAAAAAGCAACTGATATAGAGTGCAACATTGGTAAAAAATAGTACAGTTTTAGATCATTTTGAACAGTTAGATGATCCTCGAATGGAACGCCGTCGTCGTCATAAGCTCATTGATATTATTACTATTACGATTTGTGCTGCTTTATGCGGGGCAGATGACTGGGTCGCTATTGAGCGATTTGGTAACGCCAAAGAAGCATGGTTTAAGAGCTTTCTAGAGCTACCCAACGGAATACCCTCTCATGATACCTTTGGTCGTTTTTTCTCACGCCTTTGCCCTACATCGTTTCAAAGCTGCTTCATCCAATGGGTTCAGTCAATCACTGATAGCTTACCTGGCAAGTTGGTAGCCATTGATGGTAAAACGCTTAGACGATCATTTACTGAACCTGATAAGAAGAATGCTATTCACTTGGTTAATGCATGGTCAATAGAAAATAAGTTAGTGTTAGGTCAACTTAAGACTGATATAAAATCCAATGAAATTACCGCCATTCCTGAACTATTAGAAGCGATAGCGGTTAAAGGTGCTGTTGTATCAATAGATGCGATGGGGTGTCATAAAGCCATTGCTAAAAAAATTCGTGAAAAAGGGGCTCATTACTTGTTGGCAGTTAAAAATAACCAGCGTCGCTTATATTCTGCTATTCAAGAACAACTGTATTCTAAAAAAGCCAAAGTGTATCAACGTCCAGCTATTGACTTTCATTCTTCAGAAAAAGAACAGCATGGCCGTCATGAGATACGACGCTGCTGGGTTTATCACTCAGTGGCTAAACTACCTATAGCAACAGAGTGGATCGATTTAGCTGCTGTCATTAGGGTTGAGACAGAACGTACCTTGCAAGGCAAAAAATCAAAAGAACAACGCTATTATATTTCTAGCCAGCCCTTATCAGCAAAAGCTGTCAGTGAAATGATTCAACATCATTGGCAAATTGAGAACAGCCTACATTGGAGTTTGGATGTTGCATTTAGGGAAGATGATAGTCGAATTCGTATAGGTCATTCAGCAGAAAACATGTCTAGGATTAGGCAAATAGCCCTTAATATTCTTAAACAAGATGACACTTATAAAATTGGTATAAAAAATAAGAGGCTTTCTGCTGGTTGGGATCATGAGTATTTAATGAAGTTAATTTGCTCCGTGTAAATTTATATGCGATTGCCCTGGGCTCTATATGGATTCCTGGTGGAGTTATACTAATAACTCCACTAAGTCATTAAGCAAACTTTTCCCACGACGTCTTACGTTATATATGAACTCAAATAATGCTAAATAATAAGGCAATTTTTCCTGAGATATTCCACGATGAGGTCTTAGCCATGATCGTAATAGAGACCAGTAGCCTTCTATTGTATTAACGTGTACCTCATAAAAGCCATCACCATCTTCATCTCGAGCGTACTCGCCTTTTCCATGACAAACTGTCTTATGCTGGTAGCCCCAACTTTTTAGCCGTGAATAGATATTATACTCATCAGTGTGCATGAGCGTATCTGGACTAACAAACTGCTTAATTATGGGTTCTATGGTTTTTTGTTTGACATTATCTAACATCCGTATAATCACTTGCCCACCTCGTTGAACAAGTCCAAAGATAGGCGGCTTTTCTTTTTCTAATGTGCCTCGTCCACGAGCACCTCTTAATCGATTTCTTCGACCTTTACGGCCTTTTTTTAACTGCCTCAGGATTACCCTTGTGGCCGGCCACTACATAGACCTCATCAGCCTCTACTTCACCACTGAGTACAGCCATTGGAAGCCTAGAAAAAATACTTTCTCGTAGCTGGTTTGTCATCTTTTGAGCATCGTCTTTATTGATATCAAGTTCTTGAGCAATTTGACGATTGGATAGATTTAATCCCATAAAATAAAGACATAATATCCAGACTTTAACTGGCTGGTGATGTCCAGAAAAAACGGTGAGTGTTAGGTCATCAAAGGTACGACAACATGCCTTGCAGAGATAACGCTTCCTGGCTTTTTGTTTCTGGTGATAGCCTTTGCTTTCAACCTGCTGGGACTGGCAATGGGGGCAACTGACGCCATTGGGCCAACGAGTCTGACGAATGAACTGATAACACTGTTTGTCGTTTACTAGCTGCTTAATATTGATCATTTTTTGTATATTATCTAATGACAGCCTTCCAATGAGGTCAAATAATACCTCATTTGTGGTATTGTGCTCTACCCCCTAGAAATCCATATAGAGCCTAAAATTAAACCTGCAGAAATCACCGCCACTTTTATTGAGTTCCATAACCAGGTCAACACTGGGAATGGAGGCTGAGTGATAGAGCCATCAGCTTGGGTAAAAGGAACTCCCAAGGCAAGCGACCAATGCTCTAAAGTAAACTGACTAGGAAATAAGTCTCCTGTTGAGAAGTTACCTGTACGAAAAGAAATGGACACAACCATCAACAGAGGGAAAATGATCAGTGCAACAAAGCCACACAACCCAATATGGGATAACCACACCCGGTATTTTGTAGATTTTGCTTGTACAATCGCCATAATTAATTATCCCTCTAGCTTCGACAATTTAAGTTTTACTAAAGCTAATGCCCCCACTAATAGAAAAATAAGTGTGGCAATCGCAGCAGCCAAGCCAAAGTTTTGACCAGAATCCTGAAAAGCGATTCGATAGGTATAACTCACTAATAAATCGGTTGTCCCTGCCGGGGTGGTAGCACCAATGATATCTGGTCCACCATTTGTTAATAGGGAAATCAAGACAAAATTATTAAAGTTGAAAGCAAAACAGGCAATTAACAAAGGGGTTAATGGTTTAATAATCATAGGTAAGGTAATTTTAAATAAGTTATCCAGCGGTCCTGCCCCATCCATTGCAGAAGCTTCATATAAGTCTTTGGGAATAGACTGCAGTAACCCCATACACAACAGCATCATATAGGGGTAACCAAGCCAGGTATTGACTAATAAAATCATTGATTTGGCTAAAAGTGGCGATGTAAACCAATCAAGCTTAATCCCCAACAGTTGGAATAATATCAAGTTTATCTCACCGGCATTCTGATTAACTAAACAACCACCTACTAAAGTAGGTGGGTTAGTAATATGGACTGAAAGTCCGGATACGGGTCGAAGACCCGTTTTTTTTATCAGTCTTCAGTCCTAAAATTATCATCAATCCTCGGCTCAAAGTGATGTTCTAAATATTCTTTTATCATTTCTTCTGTTACATCTCCTGAAGTCACACAAAAATAACCTCTAGCCCAAAAATGTCGACCCCAGTATCTTTTCCTTAAATCAGGATAGCTTTCAAACAGTTTTGCCGACGTTCGACCTTTTACTCTTCGCATTATTTCGCTAGGAGCCATATTGGGTGGCGCTGAAACTAGCAGATGTACATGATCCTTACTAATGACACCCTTTAATATATCAATTTCAAAAGTATGGCATGTCTGTCGTATTAACTCTCGAGCCTTTAAACCAACATCACCTTTTAGCACTTGATAACGATATTTCGTTACAAATACAAAATGATACTGAATTTTGAAAACTGTATGGCTACCATATCTATAGTCCATCGCAATACCCCTACAGCATTATATAAGTAGACTCAGAGTATCATAGCTAAAGCTGACCGGCTAAAAGCCGGTGGTTTTAACCTTTCAGGTGACTAATAAACCTCTAAAAACCAGGATAGATATAAATGCTGGTACCGCATAAGGTAAAATCAACATTACCCGGTAAACGCCTTTGCCTTTAATTTGGTCCCATTGTAGTAAACTTGCTAGTAACAAGCCTACTAAAAAGGTAAACAACACACTTAATAAAGAAAATAAGAAAGTCCAAATAAAAATTTGAATGAATGGTTCTCGAACACTGTCATCAAACAGCACACTGGTATAGTTATCTAAGCCTATAGTTACTGTAAACCCTGGTGGGTAAACTTTACCCTGACTGGTTTCATAAAACCCGGTTTGCCAGTTAGGTGACAACTGTTCACCTGTTTGGTTATTTATTAATAAATCATTTTCAGCTAATTGATACAGAGATTTACTCGCAGCAAACTGGCGCAACCCCGTCATTGACAACAAAGCTCCATTCGGCAACTCTAGGGTTAATTGTTTTAATGACTTTTTTAGTTTAATGATATCTTTAATAGCTAATGGTGATTGGGCAGGAAGGGATTGGGCAGTATGTACACTTACTGTTTTTGGCTGGCCATCTAGCGTAACATGATTTGATAACCACTGCTGCTGACTATATGGATCAGTTAAAGCAATTTGTAACTGGTTGCCTTGTTTAAACACTTTAAATGAATAGCGTTGACTCTCATCAATATACCGCTGCTGTATGAAATAGTCCTGCACTTTATCAAGTGTTAGTAAATTATTGCCACTATAGTTAGTAAGACTAATGCCTACCGTATATAACAATGGGAAAATAATAAAACAGGTTATCCCTGCCACGGCAGGGAAAGCATAACGAAGACTATAAGCACGCTGACTAATAAATACATATAGCCCGCCACTGATTACAACAAGAAATAAAAGTGCTAACCCCATCTGCTGTTGGGCATATAATACCATTATTAAGTAGAGGCCAAAGGCCCCCATAAAACCAAATAAACCCTGCTTAAGCCATTGGTTATACTTTATTTTTTGAATAGGGGCCGAGGTCAATATTGTCAACATATTAATCTTTTACTGCTTTGTTTATTTCTTGTGGGTAATACGTTTAGCCGCATCATCTAAGGCTGCTTTCACCGATTGCCGACCAGAAGTAATATTAGTTAACGCAGGCTTCATTGCTGCCCAAAATGCACCCATTTCAGGTACACTTGGCATAGCTTCACCTAATTTGGCATTTTCAAATGTAGCTTTAATATTAGGGTCTTTGCTTAACTCAGCCATTAGCTGCTTATTCGCTACAGCACCGAGTGGTACATCCTTATTAATTGTTTTTAAGCCTTCAACTTTTAACATATACTGTTCAAGAAACTCAACAGCTAACTCTTTATTCGGGCTTGCTGCATTAATCGTAGCCGCTAACACGCCAGTAAAAGGCTTACCTTGTTTATTATTAATGCTGGGGATACTCGTCACACCAAAATCAATACTGCTTTTCTTTAAGTTACTCCATGACCAAGGTCCATTAATCATCATGGCAACTTCGCCTTTATTAAAGGCAGCATCCATTACCCCGTAGTCAATACCTTTTGCCATTACCCCTTCGTCAATCAGGCGCTTAATCATATTACCCGCAACAAGCGAACCTGCATTATTCACACCAGTGTCATTTACATTATAGCCAGAGGCTGTCTTTTTGAATGCATAACCACCATTACTGGCAAACAGCCCCCAAGAAAAATAGGTGTTATTATAGTCCCACATAATGGCTTTTTTATTTTGCTTTGCCAGTTGCTTATGTAATGTAAAAATGTCATCGAATGACTTAGGAGGAGAAGCAATTAATTGCTTATTATAAATTAGCCCAACCGCTTCTAACGCTATGGGATAGCCATATACGTTGCCATCAATAGTAACTGCATCCCAAGTAAAATCAGCAATGGATTGCTTGGTTTGTTTGCTAGGATTAATCGGCGCAATCAAACCACTCTTCGCCCATTCTCCAAAGCGGTCATGGGCCCATATAAAAATATCAGGTCCATTACCGGTGGCAGCAGCCTGCTGAAATTTATCGGTCGCTTTATCAGGATGAGCGACTTTTACCACTATTTCGGTATCTTTAGTAAAGCGATCTGCAACTTTTTGTAAACCTTTATAGCCTTTATCACCGTTAATCCAAATAACCAGCTTTCCTTCCTCAATGGCTGCTTGAGCTGTAGTAACACCACCCAGACTAATTAAAGTACCTACTGATAGACAACTTATTATTTTTGTAATCATGTAACTTCCCCTTTAATTATTTTTTTGGTTGTACTCGTTCGATAAAATATTGCCTTATATTTTTTATTCCTACTCGTTCAGCCTCTTCGACATAATTCAGTGCTTTACTCACATCACCCTGCTGTAATGCTTTATTAATAGCTTGTTCAAAGTAATGTTGAGTTTCAGGCTGAACTTGATGACTGGAAATTGGTTGCTTAACCACAGATTGTACTGCACTAGGTGTATAGAACTTGGGAATATAAGGTTTTTTCTCGTAAAAACTATTGCCTTCTTCCTCAACCATTAACTCGATATGCCCTGTAGGGGAATGTAACGCAATGGGATCGGGTATATCAGGTGGTTGGTTATACCTGGCTTTGGCAAATGCTTTTGCCGGATGCACTAAAGTCGTCTGCCCTTGCATTTGCTCTGCTGTTGTAAAAACCACTAAATACATTTCATTATACGGATTGCCTGGTTGGCTTCGATCAATACGAAAGGTGCCATCGATACTATCGGTTTTAAAACCCCAGGCAGGTCGGTAAATAAAGTCCTCATCAGCAAGAATGCGTGTTATACGAAATTCACTATCTAACAATAACACCGAAGGAGAATATACCGTTTTACCTGCTTTGCTATACAATTTAATCTGCATAGAGCGTTGATTAACGGGTAATTTATATGCCGCTAGATAGCTTTTACCCGTGTCAAACTCAAACACAGGTGAACCACTGTCAATTACAATATCTGTTGTTTTATTTGCTTCAAGTGGCTGATATTGCAAATTAGCGAGGGATGAACAACATGAAGATGCTGATTTTAGTGCTGTACTTACCTGACTGACCTGCTGCTGGGTTGCTTTACTAATAACAGCACTTGTCCAGCCTGTTATCGAGTAAACAATTAACACCGCACCTACAATAAATTGGATTTTATATTTGATTGCCATTGCTAGCCCCAGAATATTGGTTTTTTAGGACCCAACCTACACTACACACTGAGTATGTTAAGTACAGCAGGTTGGGCTTTTCATTTAATCGATTTGATTACCACCAGGCTTCTACTTGAAAGCCAACCGTTATGCCATCATCTTCACCATCATCGATTGACTCACTAGCGGCATTATATTTATCACCATCCCATTTAGCGTAAGTAGCGAATGCACGTACGACAGGTCGAGCCCAAAAATTATTGCCTGCTGACCACTGTTGGGCTAATGTGATTTTTCTGAGATCAACGGTATCTTTACTGCTATCTTGAGGTTTTACCCTGTCATAACCGACTTCAACTGCCGTACTCATCACATCATTCCATTTATAAACAGGGCGAACACCAAATGACATCCAGGTTTGTCCTTTGTCATCAGATAAATCTTTTTTCTCATAAATACCGACATACATACCTTCAATATTATCGGTAAGGTTCACCACCCCCTGGTTAACAATACGGTACATTTTGCCATTTTCGGCACGACTACCATTATGTCCAGTGCCTACCATGCCATCGGTTGCATACTGAAATGCTAGTTTATTAAAACCACCAAACCAGTCTGACTGTGTGTGCTGAGTCGTAAATAAATAACCTTTTTGATCATCGAAATTTAAATCATCCTGACGATCAGTTAAGTTGGCTCTACCGTAATCAAACCCAAATTCTAATGAGCCGCCTTCATTGACTTTTAATCCAGATAAACGAATATCAAAGGTATCATTTGCTACATTGGTACCAGACTGTGCACCTTCAGACATATAGTCTTCATCTGAATTACGCACCCAAGCGAGAGATAATTTACCAAAGCCAAGATCTATCCCTTCGATACCAGCACCAGGTCCTGATACATCCCAATAATAATAATCGTTGATATGTACATCATGACGTTGATAATAACGTTTACCAGCCCATAGGGTAGCGCCTGGCAAAGCATCAATGACATTTTCCCCTTTTACATACATTTGTCTTAATGAGCCTTTTCCTCCCCCAACGTCATCACTCCCATCTAATGGCTCCCAGTCATTGGCCTGATTAGACACATAAGCAATCATGGTATCAACATAAAAGCGCCTTCCACCTTCATTGTATAATTCCTGCCCCAAACCAATTTCTGCATAAGTTTCACATTCATTCCCTAACCGATACTTTGCACTAGCTCCCCTGGCTTTAAAACAGGCTTGATCCCCTCCCCCCAACGTCGTACCAATACCGGATCGAATATAGCCATGGAAATCAACCGCCAAGGCCTGCCCTGCAGAAACAGTCAATAATGATGCCGCTAGCCAGGTTGAGATGGGTTTAAGGTGAAAATATGAAACAACACTTTTATTATTACTTGACATGATAATTGGTACCTTCACAGCTTTTGCCGAATAATTAGCACCTACTACAGGCAAGGGTGCTTTTGATCTATAACGTATCCGTGTAGTAATGTCCGTTTTATGCATTACCTCGTAGCAAAGGCAAGTGTATTCATCATGACGACTCAAGTCATCTAATACATCCTCCCTTAGCTTATTATTGGGGGCGTAGAATAATGGCGTAGTGAATATCTTTAACAGGTACAGGGTGTTAATAAACTACCAATAAGTAATGATTAACTTCCTTGCAGATAATTTATCAACCTGTTAGGTTGACGAAATAGATAAGAATAATTAATGGGTAACCTCTAAAAAAGCACACTTATAGAGGTACCCTTATATATAAGTGGCCAATAAATACTCATTGATAGAGTATTGTAGTTTCGAGTAATACTATGACATACGAAGGCAACGACCCATTTATTTTATTGCCCTCAAAAATATCAGTGCCAGAAATCGCCAGTAAAATATTGGTTAGATCGTCACTTAACCAGTTACTGGCAAGCCATCACACGGCTAAATTAGTGTTAGTCCATGCACCTGCGGGGTATGGAAAAACCACCTTGACTAGCCATTGGCTGGCTGAATCTCCCGCTCCTGTTGCTTGGTACTCGCTTGATATAGCTGATAACGAACCTACCCGTTTTGCAGCCTATCTGTTAGCAAGTTTAAAGCAGGCTATAGACTGTAGTACACATACACTAGCTAGCGCCATGCGCGGACAAATTAATAATTTAGAGCTACTGTTTTCTCAATTATTTAGTGAGTTATCGCAACAACAGATCTCACCATTAACCCTGGTTTTAGATGACTACCACCTAATTAATAATGAGAAAATTCATCAGGGGATCAGCTTTCTAATTAAACATTTACCCAGTCAATGGCAAATAATTATTACTAGTCGCAGCATACCCCCACTGGGTATTAGTAATTTAAAATTAAAAGGTCAATTATTAGAATTAACGGCTGGCCAACTGGCTTTTTCACTGAGTGATACCCAACAATTTTTTGAGCAATATTTGCCCTTTCAGATCACATCAACCCAGGTGAGTGATTTATTACAACATGTGGAAGGCTGGCCACCTGCTCTACAACTAATGACGCTTTCTGCAGATAATGCAAAAGGTTTTTCTGACTTGGCTAATGCGCTCGCTCAGGGCCATGCCGTTATTTTGGACTATTTAGCCGAAGAAGTCTTAGCCCAGGTTTCTTCTGAACTTAAAGACTTTTTACTGCAAACCGCTATCCTTGAGCGCTTTAACCAGCAAATCGCCAGTACCTTGACAGGTTATCCCCACGCACAGGCTTTATTGGAACAAATAGAAAAGCGGGGGCTTTTTTTAATTCCCCAAGATAATTTACGTCAGTGGTACCGTTATCATCCTCTATTTGCCAACTTTCTGTGCCATCAACTGACTAAAGAAAAACCACAGCAAATTAATTCACTCCATTTAAAAGCCTGTGAAGCATGGAGCCAAGCAGGATACCCAGAAGAAGCGCTTAAACATGCCCAACAAGCTAATCATCTTGAGACAGTTGCCAAGCTTTTAGAACAACATGGCTGGTCTTTCTATCAACAGGGCCAGCTTCAACTGCTCCAGCAAGCACTTGCTAAACTGGCCGATAACGTAATCGCTAGCAGTGCTAGGTTAACCATGTTAGCGGCCTGGATTGCGCAGGGACAATATCAATACGCGCAAGTAGCGCTTCTTTTAAAACGGGCAGAAGCAATTCTCCCCCAGCAGTTAGAAGCCAGTCAGTGGCAAATTGTTGAAGGCGAATTTGCCACCGTGCAGGCTCAAGTGGCAATGAACCAAGACCACCCTGAGCAGGCGCATCAGCTTGCCGCTAAAGCATTAGCGCTATTACCAGAGAAGCGCCATAGGGCTAGAATTGCCGCACTATCGGCCCTGGGCGAAGCACAATTCTGCCAAGGCAAACTCACCAAAGCCCAGCAATTAATGGAAACAGTTGAAGAGCTGGCTCAACAACGTCAGGCGAGCCAAATCGTCCTTTGGACTTTATGCCAACAATCAGAAATTAGCGTCGCCCAAGGCTATCTGCAAAAAGCCTATCGTATTCAGGACAAAGCCATTCAATACGCCAATGAACACCAAGTGGCTCACCTGCCAACCATGGAGTTTATCCATCGGGCCCGTGCTCAGGTTTTATGGGAATGGCACAATTTGGCTGCCGCCGAAAAAAGTGCTTTGGAAGGCATTAATAGTTTAACTCAGCAAGATAAAAAGTGGTCTATGCAATGTTATGTGTTGCTTGCTAAAGTCGCATTAGCCCAAGGTGACCGATCGTTGTGTACTGATTATCTAGCCACTGTACAGCAGTTGTTGGAGAAAGAAACTTACCACCGCGACTGGCAAGCAAATGCTGAAGCGACCCTGCTTACTTATTGGCATGCAACAGATCAACAGGATCTTATTTATCAGTGGCAACAACAAACCCATGAAGTGTCATCTGCTACAAACCACTTTGTACAATGTCAGGCCAGGAACATCGCAAGAGCTGATATTTATTTAAAACACTATACAACAGCTATTGATTTACTTAATGATTTACAACAGCAAGCCATTCGTTATCAACTCGTTACTGACCAAAATCGTAACCATATTTGCCTCGCTCATGCTTATTGGCTTCAAGAACAGCGAGAGCAAGCATTAAACCATCTCCATCAAGCCCTTCAGCTAGCCAACACCACAGGCTTTATTGGCAGTTTTTTACGGTTAGGTAAACTGCTGGTTATCATGCTAAAAGCATTAATCAAAGAACAACCACTTGAGCCCCTTTCTCAACAGCGAGCAGAACGGTTAATTGAGTTATCCCGGCAACAGCCTAGTCTCAGTCAACAGAACAAGCTCTCTATTGATGAAGCAGTCATTGACGATATTTTATCGCAACCTAATGTACCGGAATTATTAAAAACCACCCCACTGACTAAACGGGAATGGCAAGTACTTAATCTGATTTATACAGGCTTAGGGAATGAGCAAATAGCTGATAAACTAGCTGTTGCTCACAGTACAATCAAAACCCATATTCGCAGCCTTTATCAGAAATTAAATGTCGCTAACCGGCAGGAAGCCAAAGCGCTGGCTGAGCAGCTACTACAGCCTATTTATACGCTTCGTGAATAATATTTAGGGGGATTCTCAGCGTTTCAATCGTACATTAGGTTAAGGTATGAAGTAGTAGGTTATTTTGCAGCTAAGGCATGGATGCCTTTTTAGCTCTAAAGGCCAAGGATGGCCTTGTAGAGCGGCGGAAAAATATCCTACTGCTTGATACCCTACCTACTTAGGAAGGTGTTGAAAATAAGTCTAGTGTCTGATACGGAATAACAGGATATTCTTATGCCGCTCTTGAAGTGCCATCCCTGGCCCATCAAGAACTAAAGCGACTTCCTTGTCGCAGCTACAGAACACCCTGTCACCCCATATCCGCTAGCTTTTGCGACAGCCTCTTAGGGTGAGCAGGCTTTATTTAAACAGTAGTAGAAACGATAATAAGCCCTGCACTTTCTCATCCCCCTAACTCCCCCCAAAAAAAGATTAGCTAGGAGGATGCCTAAAACAGCCTTTCAGCTCAAAATAGCATTAACTATACCCTTCGCGAATGATTCGCTTTGGCTAAATATTACTCCTATAAAAAAGAGCACATCATATGCAATCACAACAAGAATGGTGGCGTGGTGGGGTCATTTATCAAGTCTATCCACGTAGCTTTTTTGATTCCAATCAGGATGGTATCGGTGACTTAGCAGGCATTACCCAAAAAATGGATTATATTGCCAGTCTTCATGTCGATGCTATTTGGTTGTCGCCTTTTTTTACCTCACCGATGAAAGACTTTGGTTATGACATTGCCAACTACCGCGATGTTGATCCAATTTTTGGCACATTAGACGACTTTGATCAATTACTAAAAACAGCTCATAGTCATGGTCTAAAAGTCATTATTGATCAGGTCATGAGCCATACCTCTGATCAACACCCTTGGTTTAAAGAAAGTCGTCGCAGCATAGATAACCCTAAAACAGACTGGTATGTTTGGGCAGACCCAAAACCGGATGGCAGCCCACCCAATAACTGGCTATCTATTTTTGGTGGTTCTGCCTGGGCATGGGATAGCCGCCGCAGACAATATTACCTGCATAACTTTTTAGCGAGCCAGCCAGATTTAAACTTCCATAATCCACAAGTCGTAGAGCAAGTACTGGCAGATGCAGAATTCTGGTTAAAGCGCGGTGTTGATGGTTTTCGGTTAGATACCGCCAACTTTTACTTTCATGATGCTAAGTTAACAGATAACCCTGCCAACCCCAGGATTCAATCTGCCGGCATTGGTGTTAGACCTGATAATCCTTACGCTTACCAACAGCATATTTATGATAAGTCGCGTCCCGAAAACATTGAATTTCTAAAAAAACTAAGAGCATTATTAAATCGTTACCCGAATACAACGACTGTCGGTGAAATTGGCTGTGATCACTCCCTAAAAACCATGGCGGCTTATACATCCGGTAACGATAAATTACATATGGCCTACTCCTTCGACTTATTAACCGAGCAGTATAGCGCAGCATTTATTCGTCATACTGTTGAAAGTTTAGAAACTGAAATTACCGATGGTTGGCCTTGTTGGTCGATTGGTAATCATGATGTCACTCGGGTGCTCAGCCGTTGGTCCAAACAACAAGATGAAGCTAGCCAAGCAAAGCTTTATCTTGCATTATTAATGTCATTACGCGGCAGTATTTGTCTTTACCAAGGCGAAGAACTGGGGTTAACTGAAGCAGAACTCTCTTTTGAAGATTTACAAGACCCTTATGGCATTAACTTCTGGCCTGAGTTTAAAGGCAGAGATGGCTGTAGAACCCCAATGCCTTGGCAACAAGATCAAATTAATGCAGGATTCTCTCAAGTGAAGCCTTGGCTGCCTGTTCCAGCAGAGCATTATATAAAATCCGTTGATGGACAGATAAATGATCCTGACTCGCTTCTGTCAATTTATCGAAGCTTACTGGCATGGCGTAAACAGCAACCTGCTTTAGTAACTGGAACTATTCAGTTTTTACCTTCCCCACAAGATACACTGTTTTTTACTCGGGAAAATGAACATCAACAATTAATGGTTGCTTTTAACTTAAGTCGTCAAGAGCAAGAGATAACCATCGATAGTGCAAACTATAACCTACTAGATGTGCCTTATATATCAGGTAGTATGGATAATAATAAAATTCACTTACCACCCTATCAAGCCTGTTTTTTAGAAAGAAACACAGCAAATAATCATGGTGAAATATAATGGCTAGTATCACCTTACATAATATCTGTAAGCGTTATGGCAATGCCAATATTTCTAACAATATTAATCTGGATATAGCCGCTGGGGAGTTTGTCGTTTTTGTTGGGCCTTCAGGTTGTGGTAAATCTACATTACTCCGAATGATTGCAGGGCTTGAAGACATTACATCGGGTGATTTATATATTGGCGAACAGCATGTCAATCAGATACCACCCAAAGATCGTCCTGTGGGTATGGTATTTCAGTCATATGCGTTATACCCACATATGACAGTAGCAGATAATATGGCTTTCGGTCTAAAGCTTGCCAAAGCCAACCAATCAGTTACTCAGGAAAAAGTCAGTCAAGTGGCTCAAGCGTTACAGCTGGACAATTTATTAGCCCGAAAGCCTAAAGATTTATCGGGCGGTCAACGCCAGCGGGTCGCTATCGGTCGAACCATTGTGAGAGAACCAAAGGTTTTATTATTTGACGAGCCACTATCGAACTTAGATGCCTCATTACGAGTAAAAATGCGTATAGAGCTTTCTAAACTCCATAAACGATTGGGGGCAACTATGATTTATGTCACCCACGATCAAGTAGAAGCCATGACATTGGCTGATAAAATTGTGGTATTAGAAAATGGCAACGTCTCTCAAGTAGGCAAGCCGTTAGAACTTTATCATTACCCTAATAATCAATTTGTTGCTGGATTTATTGGCTCGCCACAAATGAACTTTATTCCCTGTAAAGTCATTGAGTCATCCTCAACAACCGTTGCCGTACAGTTTATAAATAATAAAACCCTTAATTTGCACCTGGATGGTACTCATATAAAAGCCGGTGAACATGCCACGCTTGGAATTCGCCCAGAACATATTTGCAATGCAGAAGAAGCAGATATTAGTTTCGATTGCAAAGTCAATGTTGTAGAACGCTTAGGTGATGAAACCATGGTTTATGGTGAGCTACCAGGCTTAGTTGACGAGTTTATTATTAGAACCCATGGTAATACCATCACCCAAGAAAATGATAATTATAACGTTGGCGTTAAAGCACAATGTTGCCATTTATTTAATCAACTAGGAGAAGCCTGTAAGCGGCTTTATCAAGAGCCAAGCTTGAGTTATCAATAAGAGCACAATTAAAGAAGCGTTTCATACTCATCCCTGGCAATAGCCCAGGGAGTATCCCCTCTTCGTAGCTCATACATGGCAACAGATGCCGATACAGCTACATTCAGGCTACCTACAGGTCCATATTGTGGAATTGTCACTACATGAGTGCACTTTTTTATAAAGCTAGCCGGTAATCCATCTGCCTCATTTCCCAAAATTAACGCCGTCTTTTCTGGAAACGTAAACTGATTTAACAGTGATGTCTGTTCAGCAATTTCAATAGCAACGGGTGTATAACTATTCGCCATACACCACTCAAACACATCATCAGGGTTTGGCAGGTGAATAATTTTTGCCTGCTTTTCCAGCTTTCTTGAAAAAGACTGGCTACCTTTTTTAAATTGCCAGGGCAGTTCATGGCCAATAAAAACAACCTCGCTGCCGCCATGAGCAACATGGCTGCGGACTATCATCCCTACATTTTGGGGACTATTTAATGAATGAAGAACAGTGCAAAAATCAGACATCATTAATAATCTACATATAATCCAGTGGTAATTCAGTTGTGTGCTTCATGGTTTCCATGACAAAACTGGCGCTTACGTCGTATAAATCGGCTTTAATTAACGCTTTATATAACTGGTCATAGCCTGCCATATCAGTAATTACAGCTTTGATTAAATAATCTAAATCACCACTAGTGCGGTATACCTCTAATACCTGAGGCAAATTATTCACCACTTTGCGAAACTGCTCAGACCACTTTTCATTGTGTTTATTTGTTCGCACAGCAATATAGGCAGTCAGTGGTAAATTGACTTGTTCTTGACTCAACAATGCAACCCGCCCACGAATCACACCATCTTGCTCTAGCTTTTGAATCCGCCGCCAACAGGCTGTTTTTGATAGCGCAACTCGTTCAGCCACCTCTCCTACTGACAAACTGGCATCTTGTTGCAAAATTTCTAGTATTGCCTTATCAAACTTATCCATTGTTCACATATCACCCAACCCAACAAAATAATTTTCCTATAATAAGCCATTTAGAGAAACTTTGTTCTACTGACAATCAATATCTATGGCAATTTAGCAACAATGTTCAGGCTAACCAGAACTATAATGCATATACTAAGAATATAATGGAATGAAAGGGCAGTCTTATGCAGCATCTGATCGAGAGCATCCGCCAAGCCGTGATTGGTGAACACCACCCCATTGAAACCCCGTTCGGACAAAAGCCTTTAGTCTACGCAGACTACACTGCTTCGGGACGTGCCTTAGATGTCATTGAACAGTTTATCCAGTATCAAGTGCTGCCCTATTATGCAAACACCCATACTGAAACCTCATTCACCGGCCGCCAAACGACAGCACTTAGAGAGCAGGCCAGACACATCATCCGGCAGGCTGTTAATGGACAGGAAGATGACCAGATTATTTTTTGTGGCTCTGGCGCGACCGCTGCCATCCATAAGTTGATTGATATTCTTAACTTACGCCTGCCTGCAGACTTGGATGAACAGTATCAATTCAGCAAGCAAATCCCTGACGATAAACGCCCAGTTGTATTTATTGGCCCTTACGAACACCACTCGAATGAACTGCCCTGGCGCGAGAGTATTGCTGAGCTAGTCTCTATCCCACTTGATGATGATGGCCAAATAGACTTAAGTGCTTTAGCCAATGCTTTGGAACAATATGCCCACCGCCCCTTAAAAATAGGCAGTTTTTCTGCTGCCTCTAATGTAACCGGTATTAAGTCAGACGTTGATGCCATTACCCAGTTACTCCATAAACATAACACCTACAGCTTTTGGGATTATGCCGCAGCAGCGCCTTATGTTGCTATTGATATGACTGGCGAAAAAAATAAGGACGGCGACAGCAGTAAAGATGCTGTATTTATTTCACCTCATAAATTCATTGGTGGCCCTGGTACACCCGGTATTTTAATTGTCAAAAAACACCTGCTCACTAATCGTGTACCTGCTGTGCCAGGTGGTGGAACCGTTGTTTATGTTACCCCAGAAGACCATCGTTTTATTGAAAACCCAGAACGACGGGAAGAAGGTGGCACCCCCGCCATTGTTGAGTCAATTCGTGCAGGTTTAGTCTTTAAACTGCAACAAACCATCGGTACCGACACCATTGAACAGCGCGAGCACCAATTTGTTCAACAAGCTATTCAGCGTTGGCAACAACATGAAGCTATTGAGATATTGGGTAATCCTGATGCCTCTCGCTTATCCATTATTTCTTTACAGATTAAATGGCAAGAAAAATACTTGCACTATGGATTTGTTGTCGCCCTGTTGAATGACTTATTTGGTATTCAAGCTCGCGGCGGCTGCTCTTGTGCAGGACCTTATGGCCACTCATTACTTGGTATGGATATGTCGTATAGCAAGGCCCTGGAGGCTGAGTTATTGAATGACCAGATGATTTTACGTCCAGGCTGGGTGAGGCTTAACTTCAACTATTTCATTGATCAAGGGACTTTTGATTATCTCGTTCGAGCCATTGAGCTTATTGCCACCCATGGTTGGCGACTACTGCCTTATTACCAGTTTGACTGCCAATCTGGCGTTTGGTTATACCAAGGCCAAAAACCCAAGCTGGCTGTCACCTTAGACTCACTGGATTTTACTAAAACCTCATCTAAACAAGGCCAAGTATATTGCCCTACTACCTTAAAAGATTGTTTAGCGACAGCAGAAACAGAATTAACCACCCCCTCTAAAGACGCAAAACAATACGCAATTGAGCTACCGCCTAGCGCTGAAAAGCTACGCTGGTTTGCCCTACCTCAAGATACAACGCAACAAACAATTAAGGACTAACTGTGGCTCTTGTCATTTCAGTGGGTATTTTAGTTGGGTTAATGCTTGGACTAACAGGGGCAGGTGGTTCTATTTTCGCTGTGCCTCTGCTTATTCTGCTGCTTAATTTCTCCCCAAATGATGCGATGGGGATTGCTCTGGGGACTGTCAGTATTAGCGCCATTGTGGGTATTTTAGCTAGGCTGCATAATCAACAAATTGCTTGGAAACCAGCCATTGTTCTGATCGTTTCAGGTACAGCATTAGCCCCTATTGGTCGCTGGTTTGGTAGTTTAATAGACCAGAGATTGCTATTAGTAGGATTCATTTTATTAGCCAGTTATATCGCTATCCGCATGTGGCAGCTATCTGGAGCAACTACTACAGAAACAACTACAAACAGCCAAGAGGCTAAGTCAGGCTCCATTAATCACTCAGTAACCAAACATTCTCCATTACTCTGGCTAGCAGGTGCAGTTGCAGGATTTTTATCTGGGCTATTTGGAGTAGGCGGTGGCTTTTTGAACGTGCCTATTCTTACCCTTCTGACAGGTATGAGCATGAAGCGAGCAGTAGACACGTCATTACTGGTTATAGCATTAGTCAGTACTACAGGCTTTGTATTCCATGTTAACTGGGTAGCAGAGGTATCTACTGAGTTACTAATCATCGTTACCACTGGCAGCGTAATTGGCATTCTTATGGGTACTGTCTTAACCCGGTATATTGCCAGTTACCAGCTACAAAAGTTATTTGCTGTATCGGTTCTTGGACTGATGGCGCTTTCTGTTCCCAAAGTATTAAGCTAAAAGAAAGGAGCAAAACATGTTATTTCGTCAACTATTCGATGAAGCAACCTGGACCTATACCTACTTGCTAGCCGAGCACGAGGGCGGTCAAGCGCTGTTAATTGATCCAGTAAGGGAGAAGGTTCCACAGTACCAACAGTTAATCAGAGAACTAAAGTTACAGCTTATATATGCCATTGATACTCATGTCCATGCTGATCATATTACTGCATTGGGCAAACTCCGTGAGCTATATGGCTGTGAGACTATCTTTGGAGAGAGAACTCAAGCCCAGTGTGCCAGCCATATGGTTAAAGAGGGTGAAATTATTTCCTTGGGTAATCTGCACCTAAAAACAATTTATACCCCAGGCCACACTGATGATTCCTACTGTTTTTTATTAACCAATGAAACACCACAGCTGTTATTTACAGGTGATACTCTGCTGATTAGAGGGACAGGTCGAACCGATTTTCAGCAAGGTGATGCTCGCCAACAATATGAAAGTTTGTTTAATAAACTACTTAAATTACCTGACTCAACCCTTGTTTATCCAGGCCATGATTACAAAGGCATGACAGTAAGTACCATCGGGGAAGAAAAGCGGTTTAACCCACGCTTGCAGGTAAGCAATGCTAAGGAGTACTGTGAAATCATGGACAACCTGAACCTACCTAACCCTAAATTAATGGATGTTGCAGTCCCTGCTAATTTAGGTTGTGGCTTATAGTGCCCTTTTTCTTAGGTTTTAGATGGATCGTCTGTTAGTGGTTGACGGTATTGCTATACAAGGCAGGAGATGTGTGGTCTAGTGATCAACTAACAATATAATGATGAGAAATATAAGTAAAAAACATTGACTTGCCAATAGGGTTGTTTATAATTCACTCAGCTTGAAAGTACGGCGTTAATTTATGTTCAATTTTCACGATGTTCCTTTTGTAGTGCCTCGTTAGTTTGTCATAAGTCACACCTAAATTTCTCTGCTACACTGTCTTATACCTCTCTCCTAGAGGGTAAGGTTTAAGAAATTAGATTAATTTAATTGTTTAAAGAAAGATCCATATTATGTCTGATAGAAAAAACGGCACTGTAAAATGGTTTAACGAATCTAAAGGCTTTGGTTTTCTAGAGCAGCAATCTGGTCCAGATGTCTTTGTTCACTACAGTGCAATTCAATCTCAAGGCTTTAAGTCTTTGGCTGAAGGTCAACAAGTTGAATTTACTGTCACGCAAGGCCCTAAAGGCCCACAAGCAGAGAACGTAGTTCCTTTATAAGCAACTCTTATAATTGATACTTCTGTTCAGGACAGTGCTTAACTTGAGCACTGTCCTCGCACTTCATATCACTAACTTCTCAATACTCTCTCCTACATCCCTTTCAGTAATCACATCTAAAAGCCACATCAACTTCCTGACCTTTTAATCAACTTTTTTGCATTCCATCAATCTGTTGCCCATAAAAAAAAGCCAGCAATCACTGTGCTGACTTTTCATCCAAGGTTAATTGGTATTACTTTTTATTCAAGCCATTATGTAGCGACTTTAGTAATGTCGACTCCTGATCATCTTGACCTAAATGCCAAAACATCACGCCAGCCAACTTCTCTTGTTTGATGTAATCCGTTTTATATTTCATTGACTCCTTATCATCATAGGTAACAAACAGATTATGCTTGGCATTATGTAACCAAGGCGCTTTGGCTTCAGCGTGAAAATGACGTTTATAGCCAAAGTCACCTGCTAGCATTTTTTTAATATCAGCATAAGTGGCTATACGGGGCTCATTACGTTCAACACACTTATCACAGCCCACTAACCAAGTTGGATCACCACGGTAGGGGTCACCTTTTTGGGTATTAAAGGTTTGATATAGCCCATAGTTACCAGTACCTGCTTTTCTAAATGCGCGCCCATAAAAAGGTACACCCATTACAACCTTATTACGTGGTACCTTCATTATTAAGTGCTGCTTAACCGCTGCATCAGCGGTTAAAGCAAATGGACTTGGAAATAGCTTTTTAATCTCTTCCCAAGTTTTTGGTGGATTAAACTGTACTTCACGTAATGCATTATAAAATTTCGGTTCATCCTTAGCACCATATAAGTGAGCATGGAAATTGGTTTTAGTCACCCCTTGCCAAGGCCCATTAAAGTCATAGGTCATAAGGTTAATGTAGTCTAATGGCTCAACCACTTTATCCAATAAGTGATAGTAACGAGACATAAAGAAAGCACCACCCGCACCTGCAATGGTTAGCTGATAGTCAGATTGACTCGCTTTTTCTGCCTGATTAATTTGTTTACGAAATTCCTTCAACAACGCCACGAAATTGTTAGCATCCTGCTTTCTTGGGTATTCCCAGTCTAAATCAACACCATCAAACCCATGCTTTTTCATAAAAGCAATACAGGATCTGGCAAACTCAGCTCTTGTTACCGGGGTACTGGCTGCATCCCTAAACCGGTTAGCAGTTGGGCTGGCATCATTGGAAAAAGCCCAACCACCCACTGAAAACATCAGTTTCAGGTTCGCATTATATTGTTTAAGGTTCGTCAACAATTGAAATACTTCTGCTGACTTTTGCTCATTAGCTCCTTTTAATAAGTCACACTGACCTTTGTCGTTAATACCAATAAATGCATAGTTAATATGGGTAAGCATTTTAGCTTTTTCCGGTGAAATATTACTCACAGGGAAATCAACAGCAGGATATTTATTAATTTCATCTGGCCCCAACATGTAGTAACCAATCACCGCATACTTACCACTCGTGTTGGGTGACCCATCATCAGGATTCGGCTTATCTGGATCTGGTTTATCCGGATCTGGCTGCCCTGGATCAGGGTCAGGATTAGGTTTATCTGGGTCAGGACTGCCATCCACTCGCGTCCATGGACCCCATTGGTCTTTTCCTGGCTCATCACCACGGGTCCACCATTTCGCTTCATAAACAACCTGATTATATTTAACCCGATTACCTTTGATATAAGTAGCTGTAGCGCTCCAATCTTTTATATCTCCCGTATCTGGCTTATCAGAATCATCAGGATCTGGAGCTGGGTTTGGTTTATCGTTATCATCTGGCTTGTCATTATCATCAGGAGTCGGCTTAGGATCAGGGGTTGGCTTTGGTTTATCATCATCGGGTTGCCCCGTTAGCAGCTTCCATGGCCCCCACTGCCCCTTACCGGGTTGATCACCACGAGTCCACCATTTAGCCTGATAGGGTTTACCTTGATAGCGCACCTTATCTCCTGAGGTATACACTTTAGACGCATTCCACTCAGCTATGCCATCATCATCTGGATCAGGGGTTGGTGGCTTAGGTTTATCATCATCACCTGGATCAGGGTTTGGTGTAGGTGGCTTCGGCTTATCAGGGTCAGGTTTAGGTGGCGCAGGTGGTTTTCCATCTGAATTTAAGCCTTCATGCATCGCATTGAGAATTTGCCCATTATCTGCGTCGATTTCCCAAGCAAACAGACCTTTCAACTGTTTGCTTAATGCATAGGCGCCTTTTGCTTTAACTGAACGGGGATTATCATAGGTTATTAAGGTACCTTTATCAGCATTCCATACATAAGGTGCTTGTGCTTTTTCATCATAGTAATATTTAAAACCGTTAATGCCCTGACCATTGACTCCACCTAAGTAGTATTTTTCAATCCCTTTATAATCAATTACTCCATTTTCCCAAGTACCTTGCTGGGTATTTTTAGGTAGCGGGCCACCCCCTTTACCTGTAAATGGGTTATCAGGAAGGCTCCCATTTACACCTTTCCAGCCTCGGCCATACATAGCAACACCCATGACAATTTTATCTGAGGGAAAACCGGCCTTAATAATATTATTAACTGCATCATGACCGTTGTATTGCGGTACTTTTTCATGGTCAGCTGCGTAAATTCCCGCATGATGTCCCAATGTATTATCCCAGCCCCCATAAAAGTCATAGGTCATGGCAAACACATAATCCATGTATTGAGAAACCTGAGAATAATCAATACTGGCTATTTTTTTAGGCCCTGCCGATACTGCCGCAGTTAATAAATATTGACGTCCAGTTTGCTGGCTTAAATTATCCAAAGCTGCCCGTAGCTCTTGCATCAGCGCCGTAAAACCCTGCTTATCTTCTGGTTTACCTAAATCAGGGTTAGCGCCGGGTTGCCCTGGAAACTCCCAGTCTATATCCAAACCATCAAAAAAATCATACTTCTTGATAAAGTCTACTGCTGACTGAACAAACTTAGCACGCTTTTGTGGGTCATTCGCTAAATAATAAAATGGATCCGATAATGTCCATCCACCCAATGAAGGCAGTATTTTAATATGAGGGTTTGCAGCTTTCATGTTGGCTAACTGATTAAAGTTACCTTTAATCGGCTGATCCCATTTATCGCCAGGGTAGCTTTTTTCTAAAGCGGCAAATCGATCATGAATAGTAACGGTATAATCTTCTTGATCACTACACTCACGTTGTAGTGCACTATATCCTTGAGGGTTTGCTTTTTTTAGTGACTCATTAGGGCCACAAACTGCAATAAAGCCATATAATACATGAGTGAGTTTTTCTGCTGGTATATCTTTTACGTGAAAGTTGCGTCCATATATACCCCATTCAGCAAAATAGGCAGCCACAACTTTATCATCAGCAAGATTGTGACCATCAATAGGGGTCGCAAAAGATATTTCAGCTAAAGACAGACCTAAACCAAGCGTTATACTTAAACTCAGAGTCTTAGGTAGCAGATGTCGAAAAGACCGTCTGTTCATTTATGCCTCCACAGGCTTAAAAACGTAATTTATGTAAAAAAATAACGTGTTGTACTAGCTTAAGCAGCTTCCGGCTTGCTTCTTAGCAGCCAGCAAAAATAAGGATTAAAAAGCTATCAGACAAACCTAATGACAAACACCAAGCCAGCTTTTAATATTTCATAAAATGAGTGGGTTAAATAATTACAATTGGCAACATAGTGTTTTTAACACATCTCAGCCTAAGCATTTCAAAATTTATTTAAGCAACACTTAAAAAATAGGATAAAGACTTAAAAAACGATGAAACATTGCTGTCATAAGCCGCCTTTATACACAAGACAAAGCGATATGCACTCACAGCAAAAGATATTTAAGCAAATCCACTTAAGCCTACTATTACAACCTACATCTATTTTAAGCGTAGCAAAAGAATATAAAATGCCACCAATACAGTTCACATATTTCTGTGAACAATAAACGACAAAAGTAGTAAATATTTAAAATGGTGAACTCAAACAACACCAATTAAGGCCCAAACACAAAGCTTTATTAAAATAATTCAAGCGCATCTCAGCAACCAGGCGATTGCGATATTTGTCCAACAAACACCGCTCAACTCACTTCAAAAAAAGCATAACCATAAAACAATTAAAAAAGAAGTAGTTAACTTATTTTATGAAGAGATAACTAGTGACCACATCTTTAAAGCCATTTATTTTCCGGAAAGGCGCTTTTGCTAGTATCTAGAGGCTACGTCAAGAAAAAGAAGATAACTAAAGAATAAAGAAGACGTCGTTACATCATCTTAAACATGGACCACCAAGCAATAGGGAATATTTTTGAAGGTTTGTGAAACAAACTGGTTAATGATCAGTCATTTTGTAAAACATCATCTACACCCTTCCTTATTCAAAAGGGGGAGCACTGATTATTGAGTTTATAATAATCTCAACCTTACGGCCTTTTGATTGAGTAGAAGGCTGAGGCGTCAACATCAGCTGTAGAGGAAAAGCGTTTTTTTTAGCTAAAGCAGCTGGCAAATATTGTTGTGACAGGGTTATAAGCCCTCGTTGACTATGGCCTTTTTTAGTTTCAAACAGCACACCATTTTGATTCCAGTTAATACTATGTGTTAACCGACTGGCTTGCCAATTATATACACTCTGTTTACTCTCTACTTGTGCTTTCTGCTGCAACCAATAATGGGTCATTACACCATTTGTAGTATCTTGGCAGTGACTTGCACAACCCATCGTAAAACCAAGTCCACTGTTTTTGTCCTGATTTTGCAGACTAACAGAAAACTGGCCATTAGCGAGTAAATTTCTGGCTTGCGCAACTGTTTTAATTTGCAACTGGCCAGACGAAAAATTATCAACCGACTCTATACCAGCAGCTAACCATTGGCCATTCTGATACTCTAATACCAAATGCAACCGTCCACGCTGGTCCACAAAAACATTCTCTGGTGCCCAACGCCCTCCCTTCACTGAGCCTTGCTTAATTCGCCATTTGCTACCAGCAAAAACCAGTTTATTATTTTCTGCATATTCCACATGAACTCTGGCAGACTCATGATGGTTCAGATTTAATTTAGCCGATGACAATGTGGCACGATAAATCTTACCTTGGTAAATATAATCACTAGCAGTGAGCCAATATTCACCTGGCTCAACATTTGTCAGGCTATCCTGGCCAACTGATAGCTTTCGCGTTACTGGCTCGCCACCAGCCACAGGATGCAAAGTCAGTGTTGCTTTTGCTCCAAAAGGCAGACCGGTCACCTGAGTCGCAACCGCCAACTCACCTGTCGGCTGTAGAGACTGCTGAAACGTCAAATTGTACTGTTGTACCGCCTCTTTGCTAGCAGTAAACTCAAAGGGCTTTTCAACACTGGCACTGGGTTTATATTGAAAAGGCCAACGCTTGACGGGGTTAAACCATAGCCGATAACGGTGGCCTACCACCAAGTTATTTAACTGTTGAGCTTTAGCCCACTGTAACTGAAGTTGCTTAGGGTGTTCTCCATGAGTGGCATCTTGAATATAAGCAATAAGTGAGTCTGAGCGATCAACTACCTCAGCAGGGGTAACCAGCTGAATAGCAGTGGTATAGACAGGCTCATCGTATTTTATTTTGACAACTGCGGCAGACTTTCTATTGCTTAAGCGAATTGACTGTTCAACCATGCCAGGAAAGTCACCTACCTGCTCCGTATGAACGGTGTACTCACCATATGGCAATTGATCAAGAATAAATTTCTGCCCCCAGTCAACCGCAACCCGCTTTTCAAAGTCACCTGCTCCTTTCACTGTTACAACAGCCGGCATCCCTTTCACCTCAGGGCCAGGTGCTTTAGGCGCTCTAAAAAGAAGCTGGCCATGCTGGTAACTTACCTGCTGATCTTTATCTGATAAAAAGATGGTTGCTTTTGCTGATGATTGGCCTAGCTTTGCTTTTGACTCAAACTTCAACATCAAAGATAAAGTGGAGCCTGGATGCAACTCTGTTTGCAGCTTTTGATTTTCACTAAATGCTAGCACCAACTGGTTGTTGTACTGCCCACCAATTCTTTCTGAAACCAACACTCGGCGATCAGGCATTGAAATAGGGAAAAAACTGCCAGACACTTCAAGAACCCGATAAGGTGTGGCAAACTCAATTAAAGCATTAGTTAAATCAACCGTTTGTTTAGACTGGTTAGTAATTAATAGACGACCAGTTGCTTGTGTCTCTCCAAGGTGCTGAATAGAAATCACAGAAGCATGAAGACCAGAAGCAACAGCACCAGGCTTTTCTGCAACTGTTGCCGCTAGTGCAGATGCTGCCCCCAGCGAAATAACAGCTGTTGTTAAGCTTAGCCAAGCTTCAGTACTCAATGATCATCTCCCAATACAAACGTGTTTATCTTTAATGGCATTTGCAGTTCATATCAATACTAACAAGCATTAACGCAGTTAATGATAAAACGACTCAAACCTTATGTATCTTGCCGTCTTAAATTTGTCAGATGCTCGTTATAAGCTTTTGTTTAGAAAGCTTTCTGCTATAAACTTTTGATTACAAAGGATTCTACTACAATTGCCTACTAAGAAATACGGCATACTTCGAGAATTAAGCAGAACAATGCTAAAGCGTGCGGCCAAGGTACACGACCAAGGCCTTTATTCCTTTAGTCAGCCTCAGTAAATGCATCGCGAGTAATATTATGCGTACCCTGCTGCTGTACAATCACAGTATCTTCTATTCGAACACCACCATACGGCTTCAGCGCATCAACCACTGACCAGTTGATTAGTTTTTTCTGCACAGACGAAAGCTGCTCCAATAATAAATCAATAAAGTAAATACCAGGCTCAATGGTAAACGCCATCCTTTCAGTAATGGGCCTTTGTAGTCTTAAAAATGGATAATCAGGGTGTGCATTAAGCAAAGTACCTTGTTCATCCTGTTGCCAGCCACCCACATCATGAGTTTGTAAGCCAATCAAGTGGCCCAACCCATGAGGAAAAAAACTACGAGTCAACTGTTGCTCATAACAGGCATCAGCTGTGGTATTGACTATCTCCAGTTCAGTTAAAATAACAGCTATTCGCTGGTGCATTTGGTCATGTAAAACCGCATAGTCCATCCCTTTTTTAATCTGTTGAATAATCCGTTGTTGAGCTTGATCTAACTTTTCAACTAACTGATTAAACAACCCAGACTCTACCGCACTTGTTGTACGGGTAATATCGGCTATATAACCTGAAAAACTAGCGCCAGCATCTACTAATAAAGATAAATGCTGTTGAGGCGATATGGACTGATAATGGTCATAATGCAAAACTGCACCATGCTCATTTAACGCCACAATATTATTATAAGGCGCATAAGCTTCTTGATGGCCACAAGCTTTTAAAAAAGCCAGGTGAATCTCCAGCTCTGACTGCTGTTGCTGAAATGCAGCAATTGCAGCATTATGCCCTTTCATAGCAATTTGGTTAGCCAAAATTAGACATTGCTGCTCATAGTCAGTTTTATATGCTCGATGGTAACTTAGATAATTCACTAAATTGACAGGATTAACCTGCCCTATTCCCCACTCGGCGGCTAACTGGGTTTCTTCGCCAAGAAAGGCTAGCTGCTCCAGGTTTGCAGGCAACACATTTTTAAGTGCCTCAACTTTGTTAATAATTGTTAAATTAAAACTATCAACCCAATAACCTGCTGGCGGCTCAGGTGTTACATGCCAAAAATCCTGCGGCATAAAGTAAACAAGCTGCGGCTTTTCACCTGGCTTAATGATCACAACAGACTGAGGCAAGTTGGATAGTGGCACCCACCACTTAAAAAAAGGATTAGCCTTAAATGGATAATAGGTATCATCTAAAAATGCCGACTTGGGCTTTCCAGAAAAAATAACCACTCCCTCAACATCGGCTAACGTCATGGCTTTTTCAAATAATTGGCTAACCCTATCAATATGATTCGCATAAAGATGCTGCCAATTCATTTTTATTTCACTCATTTTATTGGTCTCAATTTTTTATTTTTGTAATGACTTGGTAAATTGCCTTACATAACAACTGACAGTCTTCTTGTTCCATTACATAAGGCGGCATAATATAAATCAGTTTACCGAAAGGACGAACCCAAACCCCTTCATTAACAAACAAAGGCTGGATAGTTTTCATATCAACGGGCTGTTTCAGTTCTACTACACCTATAGCACCTAACACCCTGACATCAGCCACATTTGCAAGTTCACGGCAAGGGGCTAAGCAGGCTTCCATCGTGATAGACAATTGTTCCACTTGCGCTTTCCAGTGCCCCGCTTGCAATAACTCCAAACTTGCTGATGCAACAGAGCAAGCTAATGGATTTGCCATAAACGTTGGGCCATGCATCAACACCCCCTGATTAGAGATAGTATGCGCCACCTGCTGGGTACATAAGGTAGCAGCTAAAGTCATATAACCGCCCGTCAACGCCTTACCAACACACATAATATCAGGGCTAATATCTGCATACTCACAAGCGAATAACTTACCAGTTCGACCAAACCCCGTCGCAATTTCATCCAGAATTAGCAGTACCTGATAATCATCACATAGCTCTCTAACCCGTTTTAAATAAGCGGGAGAATAAAAGCGCATTCCCCCTGCATTCTGCACAATGGGCTCTAAAATAACCGCAGCAATGGCCTGATGGTGCTTATCTAAAGCCACTTTAAACTCAGCAATATGCTCTTCTTGCCAGTCATCATGAAAACCACACTGCGGTGCTTCAACAAAGACGTTATCAAGTAACATGCCCGAAAAGACTTCATGCATACCTTCCGGGTCACAAACAGACATTGGCGCAAAGGTATCACCGTGATAGCCTTTTTTTACGGTTAGCAGTCTTTTTTTAGCTGGTTTACCGGTAGCCACCCAGTATTGAATCGCCATTTTGATGGCCACTTCTACAGATACCGAACCAGAATCGGCGAAAAAGACTTGCTGGAGAAGTGCTGGGGTAACGTCCAACAGCTGTCTTGCAAGGCGAATGGCTGGCGGGTGAGTAATCCCTCCAAACATAACATGCGCCATTTTCCCTAGTTGCCGCTGTAATGCTTCATTTAGCTCTGGGTGGTTATAGCCGTGAATGGCTGACCACCAGGAAGCCATACCATCAATTAGCTGACGCCCATCAGCCAAGGTAAGCCGAACTCCTTCAGCGCCAGTAACAGGATACATTTCATAGCAATTCGTTATTGAGGTATACGGGTGCCAGATATGCTGGCGATCAAACTCCAGATCTTCAACTGTTACGGTATCGGCCATAAAACATGCTCTCAGTAAAAGTGACTCGTGCTGCATTATATTAGAGTGCGGCACTAGTTTTTCACAAAATGGCGATGTCTGCATTACGGCAGTACAATAGACACCAAAGTGTTCCCTGAGAAGGAAGTAAAATGCCTGCTTTATTTGTTAAGCAACTAACGGTTATCGACTTTTCCTACTACTGCGCTACTCGTGGTCTAGTTGGTGAAAGCTGGTTGGTCGATGTTATCCTTGATGGCCAGCTCAATGAAGAAGGAATGGTGTTTGATTTTGGTCAGGTAAAAAAGACCATTAAACAAACAATTGATGACTTTGTAGATCATAAATTATTGGTGCCGGGTACTCACCCAGCGATCAATATTGCTGCTGAACATGGACGAATGAATGTTGCCCTATCGACAGAAAATCGTGGCAAAATTATTTGCGATGCACCAAGCAGCGCTATTATCACCATTGACGCCAGTGAAATATCCCCCTCGACTATCACCCCTGTGATAGAGCAGCATTTAAAACAGGTATTACCCGACAATGTTGAAAATATTACTTTAAGGTTATATCCAGAGATAATTAACGGCCCATTTTATCATTACAGTCATGGTTTAAAAAAACACAAAGGGTGTTGCCAGCGGATTGCCCATGGACACCGCTCTGCTATTAATATTTATCGTAATGGCGAACCAGACCCGCTACTGGAAGCAGATTATGCCAACCAGTTTCGTGATATTTATATTGGGACCAAAGAAGACATCACAGGCGAATTTATTGACAATGATATGGCTTATTTTAAGTTTGCTTATACAGCCCAGCAGGGTTATTTTGAACTAATTATCAGCCAACCCCATTGTTATCTAATTGACTCTGACAGCACTGTTGAACTGATTGCGCAACATATGGCAAACACAATTAAAACTGCTTATCCAAATGATAAAATTACTGTTCAAGCATTTGAAGGATTTAAAAAAGGTGCTATAGCAGAACTTTAATATTCTGCAACTAAAAAATCTCAAATCAACCCATGGTCTGTTACTGTTTGCACTTTTTAGCTATACATTAACAGACCAAATATTCACAACATTTATCACCCACTCAAAAAAAAGCTATTTATTTCCATCCCGAATAAAAAACATTTTTGACGAATATTAAAACATTTCTCATACTGGTAGGGTAAAAGCACTTATAGACCTTATAACCTGGGGAAGTCAATTTGGCTATAGCTAAACAGAACAGGTTATCAGTCAAACTGTTGCGGGTCGTTTTACTGTCCGCATGCTTGGTTGGACTTGTATTAAGTTTTGCTCAAATTGTATACGACGCCTATAGCGCCGATGAAGCCATCGATACCTCTGCCTATGCGATGCTAGCTATGGTCAGAGATCCCGCTATTCAGGCGGTATACAGCTTAGACAAGGAAATGGCTTCTCAAGTAGTTGAAGGCTTATTTGAGAACAATTCTATTCGCTATGCCGCTATTGGACACCCAGACGAACCCATGCTGGCTGAAAAAAGCCGCCCTCTCATAGACACCCCTTATCGCTGGCTCACTGACAAAATTTTTAATCAAGAACGTACTTATAAAGTGAACTTGTTTGGTCGCCTTCCTTACAGTGAATATTACGGTGACTTAGTAATTACTATCGATACTGCTCGGAGTGGCTCAGAGTTTGTCAATCGCTCAATCATAATTTTTACATCTGGTTTATTGCGAGCCTTTGCTATGGCCACGGTGCTTTATTTAATTTATACCTGGCTGCTCACCAAACCCCTAACCCGCATTATCGACAACTTATCAAGAATTAATCCTGACCAGCCTGGCCAAAAAAAAATCCCGATGTTGCCAGGCAATGAAAACAATGAGCTAGGCCTATGGATTCAAACAGCCAACCAGTTGTTGGATTCTATTGACCGTAATAATACAAAACGACAAAAAGCGGAAGCCCATGTGCTCAGGCTGGCCCAATATGACTTTTTAACCGGCCTACCTAATCGAGTCATGCTACAAAAGGAATTACAACAAATTCTTCAAGATGCCAGCACTCATAACAAGTCAGTCGCTGTACTCTGTTGTGGTATTGATGACTTTAAAGGCGTGAATGAGCAGTTTACCTATAAAGTAGGGGATCATATTCTGATGGCCCTTGCCGATCGGCTCAGAAATCAACACCATAAAGTTAAAGCAGTTGGACGATTAGGAGGTGACCAATTTGCCATTATCCAAGACGAAATTGACCAGCCCTATGAGGCAGCCGAGCTAGCCCAACAAGTGCTTAGTGACTTAGAAGAACCCTTTGTCATCAACAATATTCCCATCTCCATTCGCTCAACGATGGGCATCACCCTTTACCCCGAAGACGGCAATAACCCTGAAAAATTGTTGCAAAAAGCCGAACAAACCATGACATTGGCAAAAACCCGCAGCCAAAACCGCTTTCAATTTTATATTGCCAGTGTTGATACAGAAATGCGGGTGCGTCGCCAGCTTGAAAAAGACTTGCAAAAAGCGCTGGAAAATGAAGAACTCCACCTGGTTTACCAGCCTCAAGTGTCTTACTTAACTGGACGAGTCGCTGGTGCAGAGGCCTTAATTCGCTGGATTCACCCAGACAAAGGGTTTATTTCCCCAGACTTATTTATCCCCCTAGCAGAGAAGAGCAACACCATCATCGATATCGGTGAATGGGTGCTAAACCAAGCCTGTCACCAACTCAATAACTGGCATCAACAAGGGTTTGATGACTTTCGTATCGCCGTCAACCTCTCTGCAGTACAACTTCGTCATGAGAAAATTGAATCCTTAATTGCAGATACTATTCAAAAAAACAGCATCCCTCCCCACTGCCTAGAGCTGGAAGTGACTGAAACGGGTATTATGGAAGACCTTTCTATGGCTGCCGCCAAACTCAACAGTATCAAACGATCAGGCGTGATGATCGCCATCGATGACTTTGGAACTGGCTACTCATCTCTCAGCTATCTAAAGAAACTTCCCTTCGACAAAATCAAGATCGATAAAAGCTTTGTTCAAGATGTATTGGAAGATGAAGAAAACGCTACTATCGTTAGAGCCATCATTCAATTAAGTAAAAGTTTAAATTTAAGCGTTATTGCAGAAGGGGTAGAAACCGTTGAGCAAGAAGCCTACATCATAGAGCAAGGCTGTCAGGAAGGTCAGGGTTATTATTACAGTAAACCCGTTTCTGAAGAGCAGTTTCAACAATTCATAAAAAAAAACTACAAAGCAGCTTAGCCCACATTGAAGCCAACCCTCATTAGACTTTTTTTGCTAAAAACACCTCATCAGTAAAACACCTAGTAATAAACAACACTTTATTTATTATCCAATAAGATATTGTTAACCAATTACAGTAAAGTCATTTCTTACTTTTAAACGATAAACATTATCATTATACTCTCCAATCTTATTACTAAGATAAGCGTTAGGAGTGGATGTCAATGCAATCAACAGGTTTTACTCGAAATTTATTCGCTTGTGCTTTTGCCAGCATGGCTCTGGTTAGTTACGCTGGTGCTGAACAAACGCAGACAACTGCCGTATCAACTGTATCATCATCAGCGGTAGCTAACACTCAAGTAACACCAGCTGCTGTGGTTAAACATTACGCAGATATCGCCTATGCTAATTATTCCGATGGCTTAACGACAGCTAAAGCTTTACAAAAAACCATTGAAGCATTCCTTCAAGCTCCTACTGAAGCCAACCTAGCTAAAGCTAAAGAAGCCTGGATTGCAGCAAGAGTTCCCTATCAGCAAACTGAAGTATTTCGTTTTGGTAATGCCATCGTTGACGACTGGGAAGGCCAAGTAAATGCATGGCCACTAGATGAAGGCTTAATTGATTATGTTGATGCCAGTTATGAGCATGAATTAGGTAATGAAGGAGCCAAAGCCAATATCATTGCTAACACTACCCTGAAGTTAGGTAATAATTCATTAGATGTAAGTAAATTAACACCTAAATTATTGGCCGACTTAAATGAACTAGGTGGTTCAGAAGCTAACGTAGCCAGTGGTTACCACGCCATTGAATTTTTATTATGGGGTCAAGATTTAAACGGCACTAACCCTGGTGCAGGTAAACGCCCCGCCACTGATTATGCAGCAGGTAAAGCCTGTACCAACGGAAGTTGTGAACGTCGTGCCGCTTATCTGAAAGCAGCGGCTGAACTATTGATCAACGACTTAGAAGAAATGGTTAAACAGTGGTCACCAACTGTTGCCAATAATTATCGCCAACAGCTGCTGAGTGAAAAACCAGAAGATGGCTTACGTAAAATGCTGTTTGGGATGGGCAGCTTAGCACTAGGTGAATTAGCAGGCGAAAGAATTAAAGTCGCATTGGAAGCTAACTCTCCAGAAGATGAACACGACTGTTTCAGTGATAACACGCATTACTCTCACTATTACAATGGTAAGGGGGTTAAAAATATTTATTTCGGCGAATACAAGCGAGTTGATGGCTCTGTATTATCAGGCCCAAGCCTGGCTGACTTAGTTAAACAAAAAGATGCTAATAAAGCAAAAACCATTGCCAGCTCATTTAATAAAACAGAGCAAGCTCTTCAGGCTATGGTTGATTCAGCTAAAAAGGGCGTCGCATTTGATCAGTTAATTGCTTCCAATAACAAAAAAGCGAATCAAATTCCACAAAATGCAATTAAAGCGTTAGTGGCAGAAACCGCTGCAATTGAAATGGCTGCTGTTTTAATCGGTGTTAGTAATCTAAGCCCTGATACCGCAGATCATGAGTTTAATTAATTGATAATTACTTACATAGTATCCTGTTAGACTCTCTCGAAAGGATATTGAAAATAAGTCTATGTCCGATATGGAATAACAGGCAATTCTTCCTCCGCGCTTGAAGGGCCTCCATGGCCCATCAAGCGCTAAAGCGACTGCCATGTCGCAGCTACAGAATCCCCTGTCACTCCATATCCACTTATTTTTACGATAACCTGCTAGATAGTATCTAAAAAAACATAATAACGTAAATATAGAACATAAAACGCACTCATAGGCGTTGTTACGACATACACCATTATCCTGTTTTATTTTTAGGAAGTTTTTGATGATTAAGCCTATGGGGAAACGACCCACAACAGTAGTTGCCTGTTTTTTTGTATTACCGGTATTTGCAGGCAATGAACCCACTGAAGCACAAAAAACCAAAGCACTCTCTGGCGGTGCTGCCACTGTATTTAATACCACACATAATGCTTTCTCCCTTCCTTCAGCCAACATGCCATTAAGTCGTAAGCTAGATTTTAGCGTTGGCAACAGTTTTTTTCGCAACCCTTGGGTCAT